>CALITN010000147.1 GCA_938041595.1 uncultured Flavobacteriaceae bacterium
CGCTGCAGGTGCTAAATGTGTCCTGCTTTCCCACCTAGGTCGTCCCAAAGGAATTGATCCTGATTTGTCGTTACAACATATTGTATCTTCTGTGAGTGATATTCTTGGGAAAAAAGTACACTTTAGCAGTGAAATCATTGGCAATCAGGCTATTGAAGCAATTTCTTCTGTGCCTTCAGGCGGTGTCATTTTGATGGAAAACCTTCGCTTCCACGCGGAAGAAACCCAAGGGAATTCGGATTTTGCACAGTCATTAGCAGAACTGGGCGACGCCTATGTTAATGATGCTTTTGGAACCGCTCACCGTGCGCATGCTTCTACAGCCATTATTGCGAACCATTTTCCCAAAGCAAAGTTTTTTGGACTGTTACTCAAAGGAGAAGTACAAGCCATAAAACAAGTAATGGAAACAGGTCAAAAGCCCGTTTTAGCAATTATAGGCGGAGCAAAGGTGTCTTCCAAATTGACCATTTTAGAAAGTTTATTGGACAAAATAGATGATCTTATCATTGGAGGTGGAATGGTATACACTTTTATTCATGCCCAAGGGGGTAGTGTTGGAACCTCAATTTGTGAACCCGATTTAAAAGAAACTGCTCTTGCTTTATTAGAAAAAGCCAAGGCCAAAGGGGTTCGAGTCCATTTGCCTACAGACGTTTGTATTGCAGATGCGTTTGACAATAATGCCACAACTAAAATCGCTCCCGTTGACGCCATTCCTAATGAATGGATGGCATTGGATTGTGGCCCGGAGAGCCTTAAGCACTTTGGTGAAGTGGTTCATCAAGCAAAGACGATTTTGTGGAATGGGCCTTTGGGCGTCTTCGAAATGGAAACTTTTGCCAAGGGAACAATCGGTCTGGGTAAACACATTGCTAGCAGCACGGCGAAAGGAGCGTATTCGCTGGTCGGTGGAGGCGATTCCGTGGCGGCCGTAAAGCAATTTGGTTTTGAAGAACAAATGAGTTATGTTTCTACGGGTGGGGGTGCTATGTTGGAAAGTCTAGAAGGCAAACAACTTCCCGGGATAGCGGCTTTGCTCTCCTAAATTAAAACACCATGACCATGAAGGACAACCGTTTTTTTATTCTAAGTCTAGCCGTAATATTATTGATCAGTTGCTCCGAATCAAAGACAGGGCCAAGACTTTTGGCTGACTCCAGCGGACGAATCAATACCGTCACTGTAGTGATGCCCAAGAGCGATTGGAACGGTAGTCTAGGTCAAAGTGTGCGTGAAGAATTGGAGAAAGAATACGAAGGATTGCCCTTAGTAGAACCGCAGTTTACAGTGAATCATATGCCCCCCAAACTGTTTGATGGTTTTGCGAAGCATAGCCGCAATATTCTTCTTTTTGTCCAAGACAGTTTTCCCAAAGTAAATCTTTATCAGGATCTTTATGCAAAACCCCAAGTGGTTTCTGAGATCCGAGGTGAAGATGCAGACATTCAGGCGTTTTTGTATAAAGAAAATGCACAGTTGATTAGTGCTACGATGGTTGAAAATGAACGCAAAGAAAAACAGCGAAGAATACGGAAATCGCTAGCCAAAGGGACCGCGTTTCGGAATCAGTTGGGGTTGCAATTCACATATCCATCAGCGTATAAAACCTTTAAAATAGACAGCCAATTTGTTTGGATTCAAAAAGAAATCCCAAAAGGCCATTTAAATCTGATAGCCTATCCGGTCAAAGGTCGTCTTTCAGACATTGCTAAAGGAAACAGCATTCAAAGACTCCGTGATTCTATTGGAAAAAAAATGATTCCTGGTCGTCTTCCAGGCTCATATATGGCAACGGAAGAGGAATATCGCCCGTATTTTTATAAATCCAAGCTGGGTGATCGAGAGGTTTATATCACAAAAGGAGTATGGAGTGTTGCCAATGATTATATGGCGGGGCCATATGTACATTATTTGATTAAGGACCCAGAGAAAAACCAATGGACAGCTGTGGAAGGGTTTACCTTTGCACCGTCAATAAACAAAAGAGAGTATATGTTTGAATTGGAGACGATCATTCGTTCCATTCAATGGAAATAAGAAACTCAACGAGACTTTTTGTCCTTTTTGTCTTCGTCTTCTTTGGTGGCTTGTTTAAATTCTTTAATACCACTCCCCAACCCACGCATCAGTTCTGGAATTTTTCGACCTCCAAAAAGGAGTAAAACAACAACGATAATAAGAATTACTTGTGGAGCTCCAATCATGCCTAAAAGTATTTGCAAAGAAACCATAGCGTATAAATTTCTGATCCAAAGGTAACTAAATTTCCCCAACTAGATTTGCATTATCGCAGCATTCAACCAGCCTAATGTGTATATTTGCCCTTACAGATGGCCGAAAAAATTCCCTTTCAAAAAAGAATTGCAAAAAAGCTCCTAAGCCGTTACCGCTTGGTAATTGTCAACGAAACGACTTTTGAAGAGCAATTATACTTTAGAATCTCACGACTCAATGTAATCATTCTGTCTTCTCTCATTTTTGGAATTATTACAGGCTTAGCCTTTCTACTGTTCTCCCAAACCCCATTAAAAGAATTTATCCCTGGAAAAGCTTCTTCAGAGCTGAACAAAAACGCTATTGACAATCATTATATGCTTGACTCTATTTCGGAACGCTTTCGACAGCAATCGGTCTATCTGAGTCGAATTCAAAAAGTATTACGAGGTGATTTGGCCTTCGAGGATCTGGATTCGATAAGTCTTGACGAGGAAATTAATGTCGAGCAAAACCAAAGTATTGCCCCAAATGCAGCAGATTCACTCTTGCGAGACATCGTGTCTCAGGAAGACAAATACAATGTACTAGAAGACCAAATGGCAGATGCCCGTAGCGTTTTACTTTATCCGCCAGCCCAAGGACCGATATCCCAAGCGTATGATGCAGAAAACAAGCATTTTGCTGTAGATGTGGTTTTGCAACCCAGCACTCCAATCAAATCTATTGCCGATGGAACGGTTATTTTTTCAGAATGGACTGCGGAAACAGGCTATGTGATTATGGTGGAACACCCCTACAGCCTTTTGTCGGTCTATAAACACAATGCTTCCTTAACACGGACGCAGGGAGATATTGTTCGGGCAGGAGAAATAATTGCAACAGCAGGCAATACGGGAGAGTATTCAACAGGATCTCATTTGCACTTTGAACTCTGGTCGGATGGCTATCCCATGGACCCGATTGAATTTATTGACTTTGGAACCGAGACGCTAATCGAAGAAAACCCCTAAGGAGGAATGAAAACATTTTTCGCTCGTTTATTTGCCAAAGCAATCCATCGCAAAAATCAGAAATGGGTTGCAAACCCGCACGAGGCGCAACAAAAAACCTTACATTTTCTTCTAAAAACCGCTCAGAATACGCAGTTTGGTAAGGACCACAATTTTAAAAAGATTGACACTTATCAAGACTTTAAAGTCCAGGTTCCTGTTCGTAACTATGAAGGCATACGCCCTTATGTAGAGCGAATTTTACAGGGAGAAAAAGACATTCTTTGGCCAGGCCAACCGCTTTATTTGGCCAAAACCAGTGGAACCACATCGGGAGCAAAGTTTATCCCTATTACCAAAGCGTCTATGCCTACGCATATCACAGCAGCCCGAGACGCCCTTTTGAATTATATTCACGAGACGGGAAATACCGATTTTGTTACTGGGAAGCAGATTTTTTTACAAGGAAGTCCCATTTTGGAAAAGAAAAAAGGAATTG
>CALITN010000148.1 GCA_938041595.1 uncultured Flavobacteriaceae bacterium
TGCGTTTTAAAATCCATACCAAAAAAAAGAGGGACTCAATGGTCGCCTCTTTGAATACATTCTATATCGATCACAAATGTAGTAAAATTCTAGTAATTTCCTAGTCCATAGGCTTTCTTAATAAAAAACACACACCCGAAGGTGTTTGTAAATTTGCTGCCAATAATACTGACATATTAAGCAATACCCCCACCGTTCGGCCCACGGCAACGGTTGCCTGGCCCCACACAAGAGTAGGAAAAAGTATAAGGAATGAAAACCAGTACGGATAGGCTCGCATCTTTGATAAGATTGGGTGCCTTTAAATTAGCAAAAAAATGATAATCCCGCCAGCAACCATATTATTAGAAGGGTGGGGAGGGCGGCTGATTTTTTAAAAGATGCGCTTGGAATCGTATGGAAAACGGTTAGTTATCCTTATTTTTGATTGCTATGAGACTTTTCCTGTCCTGTCTCGCAATTGAATTGTCGATGGAACAGTAAAAACCCATTTGGAAAAGATGAAAAATAAACTCCCTGCACTGGGATTTCGATTTACGGCCTATCAAGCTCCGGAACAAACGCCATTTGAGCGCTTGTTTGAAATTTTTAAGGAGCTGATTACACATACCTCTGGGGACTTTGATGAAGCGATTGAATGGCTTCGGGAACTCGACAAAGAATACCAGCTCACCGATGAGGACTATACCATTGATGACTTTATCAAAGACCTATTGGAAAAGTCTTACATCCAACCCAGAGGGTCGGGAGACGGTTCGGGTGATGGTATGGCACTTACAGCCAAAACAGAAAAACTCCTCCGCGAACACGCCCTGAAACAAATCTTTGGGAAACTCCGAAAGTCAGGGAGTGGAAACCACAAAACTGAAAAAGTAGGCCAGGGGCAAGACAGTACTGGCGAATACAAAGCCTACCAGTTTGGGGATCCCTTGGAGCAAATCGCCTTGACCGAAAGCATCAAAAACGCCCAAATACGATCGTCGGGGATTGACTTTAGTCTGCAACAAGAAGATTTGGTTGTAGAGGATCGTTTTTTCAAAACCCAAATGAGTACTGTTTTGATGATTGATATCAGCCATAGTATGATCTTGTATGGCGAAGATCGAATCACGCCTGCCAAAAAAGTAGCCATGGCTCTTTCCGAACTCATCACCACCCGATATCCAAAAGACACCCTCGACATTCTTGTTTTTGGCAATGATGCTTGGCCCATTCCCTTGAAAGAGCTCCCCTATTTAGAGGTAGGGCCCTACCACACCAATACCGTTGCTGGATTGCAACTGGCTCTTGATATGCTGCGCAGAAAAAAGAATAGCAACAAACAAATTTTTATGATTACCGACGGCAAACCCAGCTGTCTGAAAATGCCTGATGGTACTTATTATAAAAACAGTGTTGGGTTGGATGACTATATCGTTGAAAAATGCTACAATATGGCCCGGCAGTCGCGAAAACTGAAAATTCCCATCACCACATTTATGATCGCCCAAGACCCCTACTTGCAAGAGTTTATTCGAAAATTTACGGAAGCCAACCAAGGAAAAGCCTTTTTTACAGGCCTCAAAGGTCTGGGTGAAATGATTTTTGAAGATTATGAAACCAACCGAAAAAAGCGCTTAAAATAACCTTTTATCCACTGCTATGACTAGAAAAAAAATAACAACCCTCGGAGCTCTCAAAGCCAGCGGCTATGAATCCATTTCCATACAAGACGAACTCGCACGCAACCTCCGACAGCGACTCAAAGCGGGGGAACCTACGTTTCAGGGGCTTATTGGTTACGAAAAAACCGTTATCCCGGATGTGGAAAGAGCCTTGTTGTCAGGGCATAATATTAACCTTTTGGGGTTACGGGGCCAAGCCAAAACAAGGTTGGCAAGACAGATGACGGGACTGCTTGACGAGTGGATCCCTGTGGTTCAGGGATCGGAAATAAACGACGACCCATTGAACCCCATCAGCCGGGGAGCCCAAGAAAAAATTGCAGAAATGGGGGAGGATACCCCAGTGGAGTGGCTCCATCGTGACGACCGTTTTTTTGAAAAACTAGCCACTCCAGATGTCACCGTAGCCGACCTTATTGGGGATGTAGATCCAATCAAAGCCTCCAACCTCAAACTTTCCTACGCCGATGAACGCGTCATTCACTTTGGAATGATCCCTCGCGCGCACCGTTGTATTTTTGTATTGAACGAATTGCCCGATCTCCAAGCTCGAATTCAAGTCGCACTGTTTTCAATTTTACAGGAAAAAGAAATTCAAATCCGAGGATTCAAATTACGTTTCCCTATCGAAACGCAAATCATTTTTACCGCCAACCCCGAGGATTATACCAACAGAGGAAGCATCGTGACCCCACTGAAAGATCGCATCGGTTCACAAATCCTTACCCACTATCCGCACAACCGAGAAATTGCCAAGGCGATCACCGCTCAGGAAACAAAACTGCAACAGCACCATAGCGACATATACGTTCCGGAACTCGCCAAAGACCTTTTGGAACAAATTGGTTTTGAAGCACGTAAGAGTGAATATGTGGATGCCAAAAGTGGGGTCAGTGCCCGAATGAGTATCACCGCTTATGAAAATTTGATCAGTACCGCCGAGCGTCGTTTGTTGCAATCAGGCGACAAAAAGACCAGTATCCGATTGGGAGATTTTATGGGCGTTATCCCCGCCATCAATGGAAAGATTGAACTGGTATATGAAGGGGAACAAGAAGGGGCTGAGCAGATTTCCATGCACCTGATCAACGAAGCCATAAAAACCCTTTTTCCTGATTTTTTTACCAAAATTGAAAAGCTTGAGAAGGCCGATGAAAAAGGACCTTATGACGCCATACTCAGCTGGTTCTTTGGGAACAATGAATTGTTTATCAGTGATGATTTGAATGAAAAGGCCTACCAGGCATTGCTCGACAGTGTGGCCGGCGCCTCCGAGATTGTTGAAAAACATATGGGATCGCTTGAGCCCGCAGACCGCTACTTTATGGTGGAATTTTTGATCTGGGGCTTAGAAGCACATAAAAAACTGAACAAATACCGGACGTTCGAAGGTTTTCAGTTCAAAGATGCCTTGGGAAGTTTCATCAGTGGGTTGTAGTTTATTTCCGAATTAAAACTACGGCTCCACTCCTCTCCAGATACGATTTGCACGGTACTCTTAAGAATATATTTTGCGATTTATTTGGTTTATTTTATAAACTAGTCTATATTTGAATAATGTTTTAAATCAAATGCCTTATGAAAAACACCGAACTGAGCTCTGAAGAAAGTTTGGCCTTAATTGCCAAAAGCATTCAACAAACCAAAACCCATCTGAATGGACAACGCTTTTATTATCTCTTTTGGGGATGGGCGGTTTTGATTACCAGCCTTACGCACTATCTTTTAGCCATCAACAAAACGGTTGCAGCTCCTTATTTTGTATGGCCCGTTATGGGAGTTGTAGGCTTTTTGAGTACTCTTTTTTACGGTTATAAATACGGTAAAAAAACGGGCTATGTAGAAACCCACTTGGATCGAACACTTAAACATCTTTGGATTGTCATTGGGATTTCTCTTTTTGCAGTACTATGGATTTTTATGCACGCCTACCAATCGAACCCTATGGCCATTATCAGTGTGCTGATTGGTGTGGGTACTTTGGTTTCGGGATTGCACATGCGGTTTAAGCCCCTTGTGATTGGAGGTGTTGGTTTTTTTGTTGGTGCCATTGCCCTTGTTTATGTAAGTCCCCTAAAAGGATTATTGATCTATGATGTGTGTATTATCATAGGCTATTTGATCCCAGGATATATGCTTAAAAAAGAGCTTTCCTGATGGACAAGCCGGACAAATTATTGAGTAATCCCATTCGCTTGGTGGTGGTCTCCAGTCTCCATCAAGTCGCCTCAGCGGATTTCACAACCTTAATGGAATTGACCCAAGCAACCAAAGGAAATTTAAGCGTTCAACTGAAAAAGCTGCAAGAAGCTGGCTATATCCATATCGAAAAGTCATTTAAAGACAACTACCCCAATACTCGATGTGAGATCTCAAAAGCCGGTAAAGAAGCTTTTGAAAAACATGTAGCCTACCTGAAAAAGCTATTGCATTTATAAACTAAAACGGTTCCTTCCCTAAAAGCGCTCTTGCACTTCAATCACTAATGCAATTGCAATGCAAAGGGCGGCACTTCCTAAGACGATAGCTCCTACTCCCATTTTTCTTTGGTTTGGTACGAATATAAGAAAGTGTATCATTCCAATCGCTGGTTGCGGTTTTAATTTTCGGCAGCCTTAGCTATCAAACCTGATTTATTTGCCATTGCCCATGATAATTGGGCAGGGTTTGTCTCTTATTTCCTTACATTGGCGATAAAAAAATACTGTGGAAAATATTGCCGCTCCTTTGACCCTGCCAAACGGTACGGTGCTAAAGAATCGTATTGCCAAATCGGCCATGAGTGAAAACATCGGCACCTATGGCCATGCTCCCACCCCAACCTTAATTCACGCCTACAAAGTGTGGGCAGCAGGCCAACCGGGTTTGCTAATCACAGGAAACATAATGATTGATCGCCGTGCCTTAGGGGAACCTCGAAATGTGGTGGTGGAAGACTATTCCCATTTTGAATTATTGCAAGCCTGGGCAGCCACCGTTCAAAACACAGGGGTACACCTATGGCCTCAAATCAACCACCCTGGGCGCCAGGCCTTTTCTTGGATCAATAAGCAAATAGTGGCTCCCTCAGAGGTGTCCCTTCAAATGGGCGGTGCCTCGCGTTTGTTTGGCACCCCAAAGCCGTTGGAAGAAGCTGAGATTTGGGAACTTATCAAACGCTTTGGAATTACGGCACGCATTTGTAAAGAAGCCGGATTTACTGGCTGTCAGATCCATGGAGCGCATGGTTATCTGGTCAGTCAGTTTCTCTCCCCCATCACCAATCAAAGGACCGACCAATGGGGCGGATCTATTGAAAACAGGGCTCGCTTTGTTGTGGAGATTTACAAAGAAATACGCGCTCAAGTCGGAGCCGACTATCCCATTGGAATCAAAATTAATTCTGCGGACTTTCAGCGGGGTGGTTTTACTGAAGAAGAATCCATGGCCGTAGTTGAGATTCTTTCACAGCTAGGGATGGACTTGATTGAAATTTCGGGAGGTACTTATGAACGTCCTGCCATGGTGAAAGGAAATCGGAAAAAAAGCACCCAAGCGCGCGAGGCCTACTTTTTGGAATATATTGAAAAAGTACGGCAGCGTACCGACAAACCCTTACTCCTCACAGGAGGATTCCGTTCTGTTACGGTAATGGACGATGCCTTGGCGCAAAACAAGGTAGATATGATTGGATTGGCAAGACCCTTTTGTCTTCATCCACACCTAGCCCAAGATATATTCGAGCAAAAGGAAAAACGTTTTCGGGCGCCGGTTCCACGGATTGGGATTGCCCTGCTGGATCGTATTGGCGGAGTAGAACTTCCCTGGTATGAAATGCAGATTCAACGGTTGGGCAAAGGCCTAGCCCCCAACCCAAAATTGAGTGGTCTTCGCGTATTTTTGACTAGTATCTATCGAATGCTTCGCAAGTCTTTACTTAAAAATAAAGCATCCGCCACGATGTCACCCCAAAAGCCGAAAAACCAATAGGTGTTTTAATGGTTGCTGAATTGCTATTCTTCTGGGCTTGTGGATTCCTCTGAAGCATCTCCCTCACCGCCTCCGAATTTTATGCGCAAGACGATTTCATGGGTTTTAAGGTTGACCTGTGACAGAAGGTTTTCGGTTGGTGTTTCATAGGCATAACCAACATCAAAATTCCCCAGGCTGACGATACTCATAAGGGCAATAGAACTGTTTGTTCTTACAGAGATTCCAAGGTCAAACTGATTTTGCCAGCTGGCCATAGCTGTTATATCCGCTGTCGTGGGGAGCCCTTTGACCTTTCTAATCATCAACGACGGTTTGAGGT
>CALITN010000149.1 GCA_938041595.1 uncultured Flavobacteriaceae bacterium
AAAAAATTAAATGTCGAAAACGCCTTTGATTTGTATATGCACACCAAATACCTTCGGATTCTTTAAACCACTCGACTTAGTTTTTGGGATACGAGTTGCCGGAGTTCATTGTACATATTGATTTCCTCCAGAAGATTGGAATCTTCTGAGGTTTCGGATTCCAGTTGATTGTTTAGGGCTTGTATTTTTTCACCGATCAAATAACGACGTAGCGAGAGTATGGTCTGTGTCACAGACTGTCCTACCCGGTCTTGGGGCTGTTTTACAAATATATTTTTCTTGTCCCAACTGTGGAGCTGGTATTTTTCATTCTCCATCAGCATATCGGATAAAAGTCCTGTGTATTCTTCTTCTACATCTTCAAAAAAGTGCTGAGGACTGGTTTTTCCATTGGATTGGAACTGCTCAATCAGTGTAGAATAGGTTTTTCGAAATAAAGGGTGTGTCAATTCAATCTCGTCTTGTTGAAGATCCAAGAACACCTTTTCATGGACGGTCACTTCCATCTGCTGAACGACTTCTTGAACAGCCCCTTCTTCGTCCTGCTGTATCACAACCTCTTCAAAAAAAGCCTTCTCATTTCCATAATGAAGCAAGAGTCGGATAATTTGTTTTTCAAGCTCAAAAGATTCACTTATCTCAATCACGGCTTGTGGAGGCTCCTGAACCACTTCCATTGCCGGACGTGAATGGCTCCGCTTGCTTTGTTCCTTCTGCTCTTTCTGTAATAATTGCGCCAAAGCATTGAATAAAACTGCTTCGGAAACAGCCATACTTTTCGCACAGCTTTGGATATACACCTCACGCTGAATAACATCGGGGATTTTGGCAATGCTACTGACAATCGCTCGTATAGTGTTAGCTTTCTTTACAGGATCCTCTTGCGCTTCTTCCAACAGCATAGCTGCCTTGTACTGTATAAAATCTTGTGCTTGACCAATGAGATACTCGCTGATGGCTTCCTGAGTTTTCCCCTTGGCAAAACTATCCGGATCTTCTCCATCGGGAAAAGTACATATTTTCACATGCATATCCTGTTCCAAAATAAGGTCGATTCCCCGAAGCGACGCCCGAACCCCTGCGGCATCACCATCAAAGAGAACCACCACATTTTTTGTCAATCGACGAATCAATCGAATTTGTTCTGGTGTGAGGGCTGTTCCCGAAGAGGAGACTACATTAGTGATCCCCGCTTGATGCATCTGTATGACATCGGTGTATCCCTCAACGATATAGCAACAGTCTTCTTTAGCAATACTTTTTTTGGCTTCAAAAAGCCCATAAAGCACTTTGCTTTTATGATAGATATCACTTTCGGGAGAGTTGAGATATTTTGCTGTTTTTACATCTTTCTTAAGAATACGCCCTCCAAAACCCTGCACTCTTCCCGAAAGCGTTCGGATGGGGAAAATAACCCGTCCTCGGAAACGATCAATGTTTTGTTTTCTTTCCTCATTAACGATAATCAATCCTGTCTTCTTTAAAAATTCTAAGGAGTAGGCAGCTGTTTCGGCCGCTTCGCTCAGGGCGGTGATTTTCTCTGGGGCATAGCCCAATCCAAACTTTTTAATCGTTTCTTCCGTAAACCCTCGTTCCTTAAAGTACGTCAATCCAATGGCTTTGCCTTCTGTAGCTTCCCAGAGTGATTGCTGGAAAAATTCCTGTGCAAATTGAGCCACTACATACATGCTCTCCCGCTCGGATTTTTTTTGTTTCTCCGCATCGGTTTGCTGGGTCTCTTCAATCTCTATATTATACTTCTTGGCCAAGTAGCGAATGGCTTCGGGATAGGTGAAGTGTTCATGTTCCATTAAGAATGCAACCACATTCCCTCCTTTACCACTACTAAAGTCTTTCCAAATCTGCTTGACTGGAGAAACCATAAAACTTGGTGTTTTCTCTTGTGAAAAAGGACTCAATCCCTTGAAGTTCGACCCCGATTTCTTTAGGACCACAAAATCTCCAATCACTTCCTCCAAGCGAGCGGCATCATATACTTGATCTATGGTGGTTCTTGAAATCACAGATTATAAGTTGGACAATAAAAATAGGAAAGTATCCCTAATATTTTCGCTCAATCACATAATTGAGCATTAATTCTAAAGCATCCCGGTAATCGGTCTTGGGATAGGTATAGAGAATTTCAAGTGCTTGGATTCGATAGGCCTCCATTTTTTTTAAGGCAAATTCCAAACCGCCCTTTTCTTTGACCTTCGCTATCACTTGTTTTACTGCTTTTTTATCCTTGTTTTTGTTTTTGACAATATTGATTAACCATCGGCGTTCTTCAGGCGTAACCACATTGAGGGTTCGAATCAACGGGAGAGTCATCTTTTTTTCTTTAATGTCGATCCCTAGCGGCTTTCCAATCTTAGCCTCTCCATAATCAAACAAATCGTCTTTGATCTGAAAAGCCATTCCAATCAGTTCTCCGAATTTGTGCATTTGACCAACAGACTCCGGATCTGCATTGACCGACTGGGCTCCCATGGCGCAACAAGCCGCAAGCAATGTGGCTGTTTTTTGACGAATGATTTCATAATAAACCTCTTCTGTAATGTCTAGGTTCCGTGCTTTTTCAATCTGAAGTAATTCTCCTTCGCTCATTTCTCGAACGGCTTCCGATATAATTTTAAGCAAATCAAAATCTTCATTTTCAATGGAAAGAATTAGGCCTTTGGACAAAAGGTAGTCTCCTACCAAAACAGCAATCTTGTTTTTCCACAAAGCATTTAAAGAGAAAAACCCACGGCGATAGTTACTATCATCCACCACATCATCGTGAACTAGGGTTGCTGTATGAATCAACTCGATCACGGAAGCACCGCGGTAAGTGCGTTCCTTTACCTTGCCCTCTCCAAACATTTTGGCAACCAAAAAAACAAACATCGGACGCATTTGTTTTCCTTTTCGATTGACAATAAAATGGGTGATTCGACTAAGAAGCGAGACTTTGGACGCCATGGACTGGGTAAACTTTTTTTCAAAGCTTTCCATCTCATCATATATTGGGGCTTTTATCCGTTCGACCACTTTCATACGCCTCTCAAAGATACTACTTAATTACCACCTTGGTTGGGAATCCCTTTTCATCCTTGGGCTTTGTTGGCTAGCTGTCCGCATGCGGCATCAATGTCGGAACCTCTCGAATTACGAATTGTTACAACAATCCCTTTGTCTTCAAGGGCTTGCTGGTATTCTGCTACTTTGGCATTGGAGGCCTGCTTGAATTGCGCATCCCCGATATTATTATATTGAATCAGATTTACTTTGGAGGGAACTTGTTGACAATAGGTCACCAAAGCGTCAATATCTTCCTTGGTATCGTTGATCCCTTCCCAAACCACATATTCAAAAGTCACCCGGCTTTTGGTCGCGTCATACCAATAGTGAAGGGCTTCGAGTAAGTCTTCCAAAGGAAATGTATTGGCAAAAGGCATGATTTGTTCTCGAATGCTTTGGCGTGCGCTATGAAGTGATACTGCCAATTTGAACTTTGGATACTCCTCGGCCAATTTCTTAATCATTTTGGGAACTCCCGAGGTGGACAAGGTAATTCTCCGTGGGGCCATTCCCATTCCACTGGGATCTGTGATTTTATCAATGGCAGCCACTACGTTTTTGTAGTTCATCAAGGGCTCTCCCATACCCATAAAAACAATATTGGACAACGGACGATTGAAGTACATACGGCTTTGCTGATCCATCGCCATCACCTGATCGTAAATCTCGTCAGGATTCAAATTTCGCATTCGCTTCAAACGTGCGGTGGCACAGAAGGTACAATCCAAACTGCAACCCACCTGAGAAGACACACAAGCTGTGGAGCGTGTGGTCGTCGGGATCAATACGGACTCAACAATAAGCCCATCGTGAAGTCGAACAGCGTTCTTTAGGGTTCCATCTTTACTTTTCTGCTGGGTGTCTATGGCTATATGGTTAATGGAAAAATGGGCTTCCAAAAGCATCCGAATGTTCACCGAGAGATTGGTCATCCCCTCGAAATCGTGGATGCCTTTTTGCCAAAGCCATTGATAGACTTGATTACCGCGGAATGGCTTTTCACCTTGTTGGACAAAAAAAGCCCTGAGTTCATCTAAACTAAGGGCTCGTACGTCTTGTTTCACAATTGCAGTTTTGCAGCTTACAATATCAGCATGGCATCACCATACGAATAGAAATTGTAATCTTCTTTAATAGCTTCCTCATAAGCTTCTTTAATGAAATCGGGATCCGCAAATGCAGATACCATCATCAAGAGCGTTGACTTTGGGGTATGAAAATTGGTGATCATACAATTGGCAATTGAGAAGTCATAAGGAGGAAAAATAAATTTATGCGTCCATCCTTGATAGGTGTTCAAAGTGTTTCTTGAGGAAACGGAACTTTCCAATCCTCGCATGACTGTAGTACCCACCGCGCAAATTTTACGCTTTTCTTGCAATGCGTTGTTAACGGTTTCCACTGCTTTTTGATCAATAATGAGTTCTTCAGAATCCATCTTGTGCTTGGAGAGGTCTTCTACCTCAACAGGGCTAAAAGTCCCCAAACCAACGTGGAGTGTCAATTCGGCCAAATCCACTCCTTTGATTTCCAAACGTTTCAACAAATGCTTGGAGAAATGCAAACCAGCGGTTGGTGCCGCTACTGCTCCTTCATGCTTAGCGTAAATGGTTTGATAGCGTTCGGTATCTTGCTCTTCTACATCTCTTTTGATGTATTTAGGAAGTGGTGTTTGGCCCAATTCTTTGAGCTTGGTTCGAAACTCCGCATATGAACCGTCAAATAGAAAGCGGAGTGTTCTTCCTCGGGAAGTCGTATTGTCTATCACTTCCGCCACCAAGCTTTCATCTGGGCCAAAGTACAGTTTGTTTCCAATACGGATTTTCCGTGCTGGATCAACCAACACATCCCACAATCGCTGCTCTTCGTTGAGTTCACGGAGCAAGAAAACTTCGATACGAGCTCCTGTTTTCTCTTTATTTCCAAACAAACGCGCTGGGAAAACTTTCGTGTTATTAAGCACCATTACATCTCCTTCATCAAAAAAGTTGATCACATCCTTAAAGGTGTGATGCGAGATGGAACCTTCTTTACGATTCAACACCATCAATCGGGATTCGTCTCGATCGGAAGCTGGGTGCTGTGCGAGTAAAGTACTGGGTAATTCAAAATTAAAATCTGAAAGTTTCATAGTCCGTATTTAATGGATGCAAATATAGGGTGTCAAGGTAGGGGAAGTCAAATATTTGAGGACAAATATTATTTTTTATCTAAATGAAATCCAAGGGCTTCCAAATCAGTCCAATAATCAGGGTAAGATTTGGTAACAACCATGGCTTGTTCAATAACAATAGGAACTTTTAATGCCAGCGGAGCAAAGGCTAACGCCATACGGTGATCTTGGTAGGTAGCGATTGCTACTTGGGATTTTAGCTGCGCTTCAGTTTCCAAATGAAGGCTGTCTTCTGTCACACAAATAACCGCTCCTAATTTGGTGAGTTCCTTTTCGAGAGCCAGCAAGCGATCGGTCTCTTTGATTTTAAGTGTATGAAGCCCTGTGAGGTCGCACCCTACACCGAGTCCTGCACAAGTCACAGCAATGGTCTGTGCCAAATCGGGTGCGTTCACCAGATCAAAAGCTACCGTTTCGGGGCATGTGAAATTGGCTATTTTTTCAAGGACAATTCCCGTTTCGGTAAAGTGAGTGCTAACGCCCAGTTCGAGATATATGTCTTGCAAAACGGCATCGCCTTGCAGGCTGTCTTTTCGATAACTTGTCAGCTCAATTTTAGCTTCCGATGCCAATGCTACCATGCTGTAGAAATAGGAGGCCGAACTCCAATCGGACTCCACCACTAATGTTTGCGCATGCATCTTTCCTTGAAATGCTGCTATCTGAATACGATTCCCTTCAAATTGAGTCTTGATCCCCACACGTTCCAACAAGGCCTGGGTCATTTTGATGTAGGGTACAGAGGTAATGGAGCCTTCCAAAACGATCTCCAATCCTTTTTCCAAGCGAGGTGCTACCAGCATTAATGCAGAGATATATTGACTGCTTACCGAAGCCGGCAGGTGTACTTCGGAGACTTCAATCTTTTTTCCTTCGATTCGCAATGGAGGATAGCCTTCTTTTTTTTCATAGGAAATAGTGGCCCCTAATTGACGAAGGGCCGCGACCAAAATTCCGATAGGTCGTTCCTGCATTCGTTGAGAGCCCGTCATGCTTACGTTTTGGCCTTCAAGGGTGGCGTAGTAGGCTGTAAGAAAACGCATGGTCGTTCCGGCATGATGAATGTCTTTCAATGGGTCGTTGCTTCCCAAAGCCGAGAGCATTGCTTTGACATCGTCGGCATTGGAAAGATTGGCGACTTCCAATTCTGGAAATAGGGCTTGCAGCACCAATAAACGATTGGACTCGCTTTTGGAACCGCTAATATTGAGTTGATGATGGAGAGCTGCAGTGGGATGCTGGAGGGCAAGCTTCATAATGGATTAGGCGTTGAGCTTGGGATTGTTGTGATGGCGGTCGTGATCACGTTGGGTTTTAAGATTCATTTTTTTATCGAATGCAGCCTGTAAATCAATATTGGTTTGATTGGCCAAACACAAAACCACAAAAATCACATCGGCCAGTTCTTCCCCAAGATCTTTGTCTTTGTCGGAGGGTTTTTCGCTTTGTTCACCATAACGGCGCGCTATGATACGTGCCACCTCACCGACCTCTTCGGTAAGCTGCGCCATATTGGTCAATTCATCAAAATAACGAACACCGTGTTCTTGGATCCAGTCGTCTACTGCTTTTTGTGCATGAGCTAAATTCATCCGGGAAAGTTTGTCGCTAAAATAGAAATATTTATCGGGCTATGAATGTCCGAATCGGGTTGTGGACTTGATTTTTATAGCAACAACGCTTCTATTTCTTGTAAGGAATGAACCATGGGGCAAGCATTGTGGCTTTCCTCTCCATGGGAATTAAAATGAATGGCTTGCATGGACAGATTCAAAGCCCCTTGAATATCTGCCTCCAAGCTATCCCCAATCATTATGGACTCCGCTGCAGTTTTTCCTGATTGAGCTAGGGCATATTCAAATATCTCTGGGCTTGGTTTTTTATACCCTACCTGTTCGGCGGTAAAAACTTTTCCAAAAAAAGGCTGCAGTCCTGAATTTCTCATTTTATGGTACTGAACACTGTCGAAGCCATTGGTAATAATATGCATCTCATATCGCTTTTGCAGCTTTTGCAGCAATTCGATGGTTCCGTCAAACAGATGCGTGAAGTCACTGAGGTAGCCTATATAACGTTCATTGACAATGGATAACAAGCGTTCTGAGTAGTCAAAGTGTAATGCTTTGAATGTTTTTTCCAATCGAAGGTTCCTTAGTTCGATATGGGTAATCTTGTTTTCCCGATACAATTTCCAGCACGCGTGATTGATGGGACTGTATACCTCGATAAAGGCCTGAAGGGGAATGGGAATGTTTTCTTCCTCAAAAA
>CALITN010000150.1 GCA_938041595.1 uncultured Flavobacteriaceae bacterium
CAGTTCGATATTCAAATCAATTTCATCACCAAAAATTTGAATATTAGTTACTGCGCCACTCTCTATCAGATTGCCGCCTTCGCCCGGTGCACTAAGTGTTTCCAGTGCCTGTTTTACCTGCTCTTTCGTGATTTTCATAGCATTGCAATTGCTGACAAATATAGGCTGGGAAAAGGAGATAGAAAAGTCTAAAGCGGGTTTTCCCATGGGGGCAAATGCTCCGATGGATCCCAAAGGATTTCTTTAAAATGCTGAACTTGATCGTTGGAGACCTCCACCCCTTCATTTTCCAGTAACTGCTGCATTAATTGAGAACCCGGAAAATGGTGCTTGCCCGTAAGCAATCCCGAGCGATTCACAATACGCTGTGCAGGAATACTGGGGTCTTGATGAGCTGCATTCATCGCCCAGCCCACCATCCGAGCACTTTGGGGTGCTCCCAAATAACGACCAATGGCACCATAGGTACTCACCCGGCCTTCTGGGATTTGACGAACGACCGTATAGACCTGCTGGAAGAAATTCAAAGTCCGGGGCTGATGCTTCATTTATGGTGAAACTTAAGGTAGGTAATGGCTTTTTTCTCGGCTAAAAAAATCTGCTCATAATAGGTCTGAACAGCCGTAGCTTCTTCCGGAGCATGGGGATTATCGTAAATATCATGATGGGCATAATCGATAGAATAAGCCGGATCGTTCAGAATTCCAAGGGTATAACCATGTAAAAATTCGCTGTCGGTTTTGATATGGATCGATCCTTGTGGTACCAATATTTTTTTGTATCGATCGAGCATCTGGGGATTGGTCAATCGATGTTTGGTGCGCTTGAACTTGATCTGTGGATCCGGAAAAGTAATCCATATTTCACTGACTTCATTGACGGCAAATAAGTGGTTGATTAATTCTATTTGCGCCCGTACAAAAGCAGCATTCGGGATACTGTTTTCTTGAATGGTTTTTGCACCACGCCAAAAACGAGCCCCTTTAATATCAATCCCAATAAAATTTTTATCGGGATATTTCTCTGCCAAATGAACGGTATATTCCCCTTTACCACACCCCAATTCCAAGACAATGGGATGGTTGTTTTTAAAAAAGGAAGCCCAGCGTCCTTTCCATTGAAAATGGTCTTTTTCGAGGGTTTCCCGACTCGGTTGAATAACATGAGAAAAGGTTTCATTCTCACGGAAGCGTTTGAGTTTGTTTTTACTGCCCATGGAGCAAAACTACAAATTCGAATTGAAGACAGGAAAGACTTTATTCGGCTTCGATCTGAAGTGAAAAAGAGAATTCTGAACCCACACCCAGAGTGCTCTTCACATAGAGTTTTTCTTGATGTGCCTCAATGATATGCTTCACAATAGACAGCCCCAAACCAGACCCCCCTTGCTTGCGATTTCCAGATTTGTCGATACGATAAAAGCGCTCAAAGAGGCGCGGCAAGTGATCTTCTTCTATCCCTTCACCGTCATCCCGTACCGTGACAATCACTTTTTGATCGTTGACCAAGGTAAACCCCACTTCGGTCAGGCCGTTTTCAGCACCATACTTAAGTGAATTTACGATCAGGTTTGTAATCACTTGCATGATTCGTTCCTCATCAGCCGAAACCCATATAGGATCGGAATATTGGGTGTCAAACTGTAGGGTAATATTGTATTTTGCGGCTTGCATTTCCAGCAATTCAAATACATTATTCACTAAGTCCACCAAGTTAAAACGCTTTATTTCAAGGCTTTGTATTCCCGCTTCAAACTGGGTAATCAAATCCAAATCGCGAATAATAAACGTGAGGCGCTCTACTCCTTTAGCGGCTCGATTGAGGTATTTCTTTCGGATTTTTTTGTCCTTGATACCGCCATCCAAAAGGGTAAGAATATAACCTTGGATGGTGAAAAGGGGGGTTTTTAACTCATGGGAAATATTTCCTATGAACTCCTTGCGATAGTTTTCACGTTCCTTGAGAAGTTCTATTTCAAGTTTCTGATCTGTGGCAAACTTCTGCAGACTTTGCGTAATGGCGGTCACATCAGAAGCCATGGCTTTTTCAAACTGGGGATAATCGACTGGAGACAGGTTTTTGTAAATCTCCTTTACCCGGTTGGAAATGAATTTTTCAATACGGTAGTAGATAAGAAAAAAACAAAAAAAGCCCACCAAAATAGAAATGAGCAAAACGCCCAAATGATATCCAAATGAGAGAGGCATCAGTCCTGCTATGAAGAGTCCAACATACAACAAAACCAATACGACCACACTGACGGCAAACGATATTTGAAAAGCAATCCGATAATTCTTAAAGACAGGCAATAGACGGTAGTTAGTGGTTTTCAAATTTATAGCCTACTCCTTTGACTGTTTTAAAATACTGATCGCCAACTTTTTCACGAAGTTTTCGAATATGGACATCAATGGTACGGTCTCCGACCACCACATCACTGCCCCATATTTTTTCCATGATTTTTTCTCGCTTGTGAACTTTTCCCGGACGGGAAGCCAGCAAATACAGCAATTCAAACTCCTTGCGGGGCAGGGAGAACGAATTCCCTTTTAAGGTAACGGCATACTCTTCTCGATCAATCACCAAGTCCCCCAAATCAATGATGGAGGGTGAAGACTCCGCATTTTTAAAGCGACGCAAAAGTCCTTTCACCTTGGAAATGAGCACTTTGGGCTTGATGGGCTTGGTTACATAATCATCGGCTCCAGCATCAAAGGCTGCAACGTAGGAAAAGTCTTCGCCTCGAGCACTCAAAAACATGATGACGGTCGCTTGGAGTTTTGGGTTGCGGCGAATCTGCTCACAAGCAGAAATACCATCCAGATTGGGCATCATAATATCCATAATGATTAGATGCGGAACAATTTCTTCGGCTTTATTAACTGCAATTGCACCGTCTTCTGCTTCATAAAGCTGATAGCCCTCGTTCGATAGGTTGAACCCAATAATCTCGCGTATGTCTGGCTCGTCATCAACCAATAATATTTTTAAATCGCTTTTTCTCATAGGTGTCTTGCGTTGAAATCTTTTTTTTGGAGGATCTTATTGATGTCGAAAAGGGGCACTCCAAAACGGAATGATATATTGTTTATTATCCAAATTTAACAATTGCATATTACCTTAACTTTAAGTTATGAAATTTTTAGTTTCAGGCAGTGAAAAATAATAGTAGATTTGATGGGAATAACGAATTATGAAACGAGCCCCCTTCCTTCTTTTCGTCATGAGTTGCTTTTGGATCGCCAATCCACTCTATGCGGGATCACCTGAACCGCCTATGGTGGCAAAAGACAAGACGCCAGCGCTCCACTTCACTATTTATCCCAACCCCTTGGATCAAGGGCCGCTTTATATTGAATGCCCGAGTCTGTCGCTCAAAGAAGTGATAATCTACAATGTAATGGGTAAAATCGTTTTTCAAGCCCATACCCAAGAAAACACATTTGATTTGTCGCATTTGGACACTGGTATTTACCTAATACGCGTCACTCAAGATGAAAAAACAGGCGTACAACGACTGGTTATTCCTTAGATGCAAGCCCTGACTCCTGCAGATCTGCAAGCTATTGATTCGGAAGCTGCTTTTGAAAAAGCCGTCTTCCAAACTTTCTATTACCAATATGAGTACTGCGATGTTTACCGTTCCTATTGCGATCTAATCAATCGCAATCCGAGTAGTGTCAATAGCCTAAAAACACTTCCTTATTTACCCATTTCGTTGTTCAAATCGCGTAACGTGATCACTGGAAGCGCTTCCCCACAAACCATCTTTCGATCTAGCGGCACCACCGCCACTACCCCTGCCCAGCATTTTGTTTCGGATCTGAAACTGTACGAATGGAGTTTTCGAAAAGCTTTTGCCAATGACTATGGATCGATCGAAGATTTTGTTGTTCTCGCTCTATTACCATCCTATCTCGAGCGGCAAGATGCATCATTGGTCTATATGGTCTCCGATATGATTGCTCAAAGTAGGAAAAAAGAAAGCGGCTTTTATTTGAATGAATGGGATGCCCTTTCTGAGCAATTGCAGCGCTTGGAGGCCAAAGGACAAAAAACGCTGTTGATCGGTGTATCTTTTGCTTTGCTGGATTTTGGAAGTCGCTATCCTCAACAGCTTTTCCATACCACTGTGATGGAGACAGGGGGTATGAAAGGACGTAAAAAAGAACTCGTCCGCAGCGAACTGCATCGAGAGCTCAAGAAGATATTTGGCAGCTCCAGCATTCACTCTGAATATGGAATGACGGAAATGCTCTCCCAAGCGTATGCTCAAAAAGAGGGGCTTTTTTCAGCTCCACCCTGGATGCATGTTAGCATTCGAGACACTACTGACCCCTTTCAAAATATACCCTTAGGACAAAGTGGCGGAATCAATATTATTGATTTGGCCAATCAAAACAGCTGTGCTTTTTTAGCTACTCAAGACCTAGGGAAAAAACACGGTACCAACCGTTTTGAAGTGTTAGGACGGTTTGATACTGCTGAAATCCGAGGGTGTAATTTAATGGTCGGTGACGCTAATCAATCGTGAGGATAAAATAGTTTTTCTTCCCTCGCTGGAGCAGTACATAACGATCCGCAATACGATCGGCATTACCAATTTGATAGGCTTCTGTAACCTTTTTTTTGTTGACGGAAATTGAATTTTCTTTCAGTGCTCGACGGGCTTCCCCATTAGAAGGGAGAAAATTTGTCTCAGCAGCCAAGGCAGCGATCATATCCAATCCCTCAGTAATACTATGGGCACTGACGCTGGCCTGAGGCACCCCTTCGAAGATATCTAAAAAGGTTTGCGCATCAAGTGCTTTGAGATCATCTTCAGTAGACTTTCCAAATAGTATGGCTGATGCCTTGAGTACATTTTCGAGTTCTTGGGAACCGTGTACTAAAGTGGTTACTGCTGCCGCTAATTCTTTCTGTAACAATCGTAAGTGAGGAGCTTCTTGATGCTCTTTAATAAGTTTATCTATTTCGTCTAGCTTGAAAAAAGTGAAAATCTTAATGTAATTTTCCGCATCGACATCAGAAGCATTCAGCCAATACTGGTAGAATTTGTAGGGTGAGGTTCGCTTTTTATCCAGCCAAATATTTCCCCCTTCGGTTTTTCCAAACTTTGTTCCGTCGGCTTTTGTAATGAGCGGACAGGTAATCGCAAACGCTTTCCCTCCGGCCTTGCGTCGTACCAGTTCGGTTCCAGTAGTGATATTCCCCCATTGATCGCTTCCTCCCATTTGGAGTTTACAGTCTAGGGTTTCATAAAGATGTAAAAAGTCATACCCCTGAAGCAATTGATACGTGAATTCTGTAAAAGACATTCCCACCTTAGACTCAGATCCTAAACGTTTTTTAACTGAATCCTTGGCCATCATATAGTTCACTGAGATATGTTTCCCTACCTCTCTAGAAAAATCAATCAGGCTAAAATCTTTCATCCAATCATAGTTGTTGACCAAAACAGCTGCGTTTTGTGTACTCGCATCAAAATCCAAAAAGCCCGCCAGTTGGCTTTGAATTCC
>CALITN010000151.1 GCA_938041595.1 uncultured Flavobacteriaceae bacterium
GTTTTGGTAAGGGATTGAAGCTGACTTTAGTAGTTGCGGTCATCACTTCCCAGTCATGGGCTTGTAAAAAGCCAACCGCAGTTATCACCTCGTGTGTTGCACCGGAAAGTGCCTGCAACATCTGACGGGCTTCTTCCTCGGATTGGGGCTTGCCCAAATAACGGTTATTGTGCCATACGATGGTGTCGGCAGTAATCACCAACTGGTTGGGACGGATGCTTGCTTTAAAAGGAGCTGCCTTAAGGCCTGTAATATGGGTCGCAATTTCGACTCCTTTAAGGCCCTCTGGATAGGCCTCTTCAACATCAAATTTTTCCACGCGAAAAGGAATCCCTAAATCGGTTAAAAACTCTTGCCGTCTTGGGGAACCACTGGCTAAAATAATATCGTAATTGTAGGGGTTGGGGATAGCCATTCTAATCGTTTTTGGCATTGGTGAAACGCCCCCATTTTCCCTGTATGCGGAGTACTTGCTCAACGACTTCCCGGACACAGCCTTCGCCTCCTTTTTTGGGAGATACATAGTCCGCCATGGCCAACACATCCGAAACAGCATCTTTGGGACAGCAAGACACTCCAACCTTTTCCATGACAGGAATATCAGGCACATCATCACCCATATAAAGCATGTTTTCGGGTTTTAAATCATAGTTGTCTAACAGGTCTTGGAAAGCATCTAGTTTGTGATGGGCTCCGAGGTATATATCAAAAACTCCCAGTGCTTTTAAGCGATCCCGAACCCCCTCGTTGGTACCTCCGGAAATAATAACCACTTTGAGGCCTTCATTGAGTGCACATTTCAAAACATAGCCGTCTTTGGTGTCCATTTGGCGGTACATTTCACCGTCTGTTGTGATGATTACCTTGCCATCGGTTAGCACGCCATCTACATCAAAAATCAAGGTGTTAATTTGTGCGAGTCGTTGTTTATAATTCGTCATTGTATTGTTGTTGTATAGCCATTGTGAGTTTTTGATACAATTCTTTCTGTTGAGGATTGTCTAAATATTCTAAATGTTTTTCGATTATTGCTGCCTCTTTTCTTTGTGCAGGACCGGTTTGGGCTTCTTTGGGTGAAAGCTTTTGCATCTTGGCAGCGGTTGTTTGGATTAATGGTAGGAGTACTGAAAAAGGAATGTTGTTTTTTTGACATAAGTCTGCACCAATCTGATATAGGTGGTTGGTGAAATTGTTGACAAATATTGCCGCGATATGCAATTGAAGCCGTTGTTTGGAGTCCATCCAAAAAAAGTTTGAACTAAGGCTTTTTGCGAGTTGTTCGAGAAATGTTTGCTGAGTTTTGTTTTGACTTTCCAAGAAAATAGGGATGCGATCAAAGGCTACGCTTTGTTTTTTACTAAAGCTTTGCAAAGGGTAGAGAATGCCTTTTTCGCCCTGATTTTTCAATTCTTCTAGGGGTATGCTTCCAGAAGTATGCAGGGCCATTCCTGTTGTTGGTAATTGCGAAGAAACGGACGCAATTTCTCGATCGGGGAGGGCCAAAACATACGCATCCGCACAAGCCAAAGCGTATGGTTCTTGAATCACAGCAACCCCTTTGCAGCTGGGTTTCGAATAAGAGCGGTTCAGCCATTGGGTTAGTTGCACCTCAGAAGATTCACACCACGCTTCAAACAAATGTAAGCCCAAATTCCCGGCACCAATCAAAGCGATTTTTAGCATCTTCAAAAGTAATCATTATATGTTTTTGTATCTTGAAATAACCCTAATTCTTATCCTTATGAAGACCAATCTATTTTATCGTTTGTTTCCCAATCGTATTTTGGGCGTTTTCCTCCTTTAGGTCGTCTCTATTTTTGCGGCCATCGGAAATGTCTGTCTTTTATTTTTATTGCCGCAGCTTCCACAGGTTTTTTTCTCATTAATGATCGTGGCTTTCCCTACGGCTTTGTTAGGCGTTATGATTTCCAATGTCCGCAATCCCAATGCGGTTCGTTGGGTGATTTTTGCCTTGCTTTTTGAGATGATTATTCTTCTTTTTCTGAGTGGACAAATGATACTCGAATAATGCCGCTATTTCCAGGAGGTGTTTTATCTTTGCGGCTGATGAAGATGCTTGCTTGATGAAACAAAACCCCTTTGGATTGCTTTCCTCTAATCGTTTAATGGGTATCCTTTTTTTGCTATTTCCCGCAGCCATGGCAATGGGTACTTTTATAGAGACTTGGTACAGTACAGATACCGCTAAAATTTGGATTTATGACGCTTTGTGGTTTGAGGCTTTAATGGGGCTATTGCTGCTCAATTTCCTCGGGAATATTTTTAAATACCGCTTATTGCGGAAGGAAAAATGGGCAATTCTTCTGCTGCACCTCTCTTTCATTCTTATATTGTTTGGGGCATTTATTACCCGGTATGTCGGTTACGAAGGCGTGATGCCTATACGAGAAGGTGAAACCACGGCTTCTTTTTTATCTGAAAAAACCTACCTGACAGTTTGGATAGATGGTGATATTGACGGAGTGCCACAGCGGAAGAAACTACAAGATGATCTATTGCTTTCCGAACACACGGACAATGGATTTCGTTGGGACAATGATTTTAATGGACAAGATTTTTCGATTGCTTATGTTGACTACACCGAAGAAGTAGCCGAGGGTTTGGTTTTAGATCCCGATGGGGATCGCTATCTAACGATCGTGGAGGCAGGAGACGGAACCCGGCACGAACACTATCTCAAAGAAGGTGAAGTTGCGAATATTCACAACATCCTTTTTACTCTTAATAACCCTATTTCTGGAGCTATCAACATTCGTTCCGAAGCCGGATTACACTATATGACCTCTCCATTTGCTGGAGACTTTATGCGAATGGCCGATCAGTTTCAAGGGAGCTTGACAGCCGATACCGAGCAAGAATTACAACTGCGTTCCTTGTATCGTCTTCCCAGTTTTCAGTTTGTGATTCCCGATCCTCCTTTGCGGAGCCGAATCGACCTGATACCCAATGAGGGTGGAGGACAAGAAACCGGCCAAGATGCGTTAGAGCTCAATATTCAAACCGCTGGAGTGACAGAGGAAATAACTTTACTAGGCGGAAAAGGCAATAGTTTTGACCCTAAAAAAATCCGTTTGGGAGGCTTGGACTTTTATCTTCAGTACGGCTCCCTTCCTTTGGAATTGCCCTTCTCGATTCGACTCAACGATTTTATTGCAGAAAAATATCCCGGAACCGAAAACAGCTATTCTTCCTTTAAAAGTAAAATAACGGTTGAAGATAGCCCCTCTTTTGATTATGAGATCTTTATGAATCATGTATTGGATCATCGTGGGTATCGTTTTTTTCAGGCTTCGTTTAGTCCAGATGAAAAAGGAACTGTCCTTTCTGTCAACCACGATTTTTGGGGTACTTGGATTACCTATGTGGGATATATTCTCCTTTATCTAAGTATGATGGGTATTTTCTTTATTGGCGATACGCGATTCAAGCAGTTGTCAAAGCGTTTGATTAAGATGAGTGCGAAAAAAATATGGGTGATTGCTTTATTCATCAATGCAGGCAATCTGCAAGCCCAAACCCATTTGCATGAAACGCCCTTAACGAGCTTTAACTTTGACTCACTAATACAAGCGGATGCATTTTCCAAAGCCCATGCCCAGAAATTCGGTTCGCTGGTGATTCAAGATGCAGGTGGACGGATGAAACCGGCCAATACTTTTTCTTCAGAACTCCTACGAAAAGTTAGCAAATACGACAGTTATAAAGGCATGAATTCTGATCAGGTATTTTTGTCAATTTTGAATAATCCCGCAGTCTGGTATAATGTGCCAATCATTTATTTGAAACGAGGTAATGACAGCTTGCGGAAAATTACCGGTGTTGCTCCAAAATCCAAGTATGCCTCTTTGGTTTCTTTTTTTGATGCACAGGGAAATTATAAAATTGCCTCTCAACTGGAACAAGCCTATCGTGTGGCAGTACCCAATCAATTTCAAAAAGACTTTATTGAAGTAGATCGACGAGTCAACCTTTTGTACTCTGCTTTGGAGGGAAAAATACTTCGCGTTTTTCCAATCCCTGATGATGCCAATAATAAATGGGTAAGCTATCCGGAGTTGGATGAAGCTCCTTTTCAAGGAAATGACTCCCTTTATGTTCACAATGTATTACCTCTTTACTTCCAGTCACTTCGAATAGCCAAGCAATCGGGTAATTACAAGCAATCTGATGAATTACTGGAAAGCCTTAAAGGTTTTCAGAAAAAATTCGGAAGTGAGGTACTTCCTTCCGATGACAAAATCAATACGGAAATACTGTATAATAAATACGATATTTTCAAAAAGCTATTTAGCTGGTATCTATATGTAGGCACTTTGTTTTTTGTTTTTTTAATCATCCAGATATTTTATGACAAACGTTTAATTCGTGCATTCAACACCTTCTTTTCGGCGGGGATTATTTTGCTGTTTGGTTTGCATACGGCAGGATTGATTGCCCGTTGGTTTATCTCCGGGCATGCTCCTTGGAGTGATGCCTATGAATCCATGATCTATGTAGCCTGGGCTACCATGCTCTTCGGTTTGTTGTTTGGTCGTAAATCAAAACTTACTATTGCAGCCACCGCATTTGTAACCGCCATGATTTTGATGATTGCACACTGGAATTGGATGGATCCAGCCATTGCGAATTTGCAACCCGTTCTGGATAGTTATTGGTTGATGATTCACGTTGCGGTGATTGTTGGTAGTTATGGCCCTTTTGCCTTGAGTATGATTATTGGGGTTGTTTCTTTGGTTTTGATGCGCCTAACGACTACTCAAAACAAAGACAAATTAAAACGAAGTGTAAAAGAGCTAACCATCGTCAATGAACTCTCACTAACGGTCGGTTTGATCATGCTGACCATAGGCAACTTCTTGGGCGGTATGTGGGCCAATGAAAGTTGGGGCCGCTACTGGGGTTGGGATCCCAAGGAAACCTGGGCACTAATCAGTATTATGGTTTATGCTTTTGTTCTGCATATGCGATTGATTCCAGGGATGCGCGGACGATGGCTTTTTAATCTGATGAGCATTGTGGCGTTTGCCAGTATCTTGATGACTTATTTTGGAGTAAACTTCTATCTCTCAGGGTTGCATTCTTATGCTAGTGGAGATAAGGTCATCACACCCGACTTTGTATACTATTCTATTGGTTTTGTTTCTCTTTTGGGATTGATTTCCTATTTTCCAGCTAAGAAATATTACTAACGCACCAATTAATGTCACAAAAAACAAAATGGCTACTCTATTCCATAGGAGGCCTGCTGGTACTGGGTTTTGGCCTTTCGCTATTGGGAGAAGCAATTATTCAAAAAAGTCAACAGACAGCCCTCTGGGTGTATTGGGGAACGCTAGCTTTGGTTGTAACCAACTCAGGGATATGCTTGATCGGTCAGGCCGTTATTGAAAAAATAAAATGGGAAGCTGAAAATTAAAAGTCGGCCAGAAATTCGTCTTCGTCTTTTCCACTAGCGACCAACTCAAGAGCCCTAGCAACAATTGTTTCCACCTGAGAAGCATCAAATCCAAGACCAATCACCATACGTTTTAGCAAGGCTTTTTCAGATTCGTCAGCAATCTGATCGGCATAAACCATCCGCGTTAGGTCATAAAGACGTTCCAAACGACCGGTTTCAGTAGCGGGAGGATTGATGGGATAACTATCGGGATTTTCCAATATGGCGGCAACTTCTTCCTCTTCAATTTCTAGATAAATAGCCAAACGTTTGATAAACGCCTCTTCCTCAGGGGTAATGACATTATCGGATAAAGCAACACGCACAATGGCAGCAAAATGATCACGGTTACGGGTTTTGAATCCGGAGGAATATAAATTGGAAATAGACATAGGTATAGTATTTGGGTCAAATATAAAAAACAGTGCTTGGCTATCGTGAAAAAAGAAAAAAAAAGGTTTTTTTTTATTAACGACTGTCTTTTGAAATGATAGATAAGCCAGGCATATTTCTTAATTTGCACCCAAAAATAAATGCAACTTCACCTTCGTGACGAAACAGCCCCTTTGATAAGTGTCCTTATAGGGCGTGCCGATCAGATGGGGCCACTGCCGAATCTAGAAGACCTTTACGATCCAAAATCAAAAGCGCATCTCTTGGCGGGCACTTACCCCAAAGAATCCGATTTGATTCCGGAAATTAATGCCTTCAAAAGCGCATTGGAAAAGCATGGCGTTCAAGTATTCCAGCCCGATCCTTTGATGGATTGCAATCAGATTTTTGCGCGGGACCTAGGTTTTGTGATCGATGATCTTTTTGTCCAATCCAATATACTCCCCCTTCGGGAAAAAGAATTGGAAGGATTGAAAAGCCTTTAT
>CALITN010000152.1 GCA_938041595.1 uncultured Flavobacteriaceae bacterium
TGACGATTATAGTTCCATTATGATCAAAGCCTTGGCGGATCGTTTGGCCGAAGCTTTTGCGGAATATTTGCATGAGGCTGTACGACAAAACGCTTGGGGCTATGCTAGTGATGAGAGGCTTTCAAATGAAGAACTAATTGCCGAGCGATATAAAGGAATTCGTCCGGCACCGGGTTATCCTGCTTGTCCGGATCACTTGGAAAAAATTGAACTCTGGAAACTCCTTGAAGTAAAAGAAACCATCGGGGTTAGCTTGACCGAAAGCTTAGCTATGTGGCCAGCAGCATCGGTTTCTGGGTATTACTTTGCCCATCCTCAAGCTCAGTATTTTGGCTTGGGAAAAATCACAGAAGAGCAGTTAAAAGACTATAGCCAACGACGTAATATTTCTATTGACCAAGCGCGAAAGTGGCTCAATCCCAACCTTGTAACTATATGAAAACCTATAAACGGACATACGAAGTAAATGCTATCAAGAGCTTAGTAAACAAGCATACTAATGAAGTATTTCGTCTGTCACCGATCAACCATCCAAAGACATGAAAATTTTAGATCATATCACCCAATCCCAAGGAAAAACACAGTTTACCTTTGAAATTCTTCCCCCCGTAAAAGGACAACATATCGATTCTATTTTTGCAGGAATTGATCCTTTGATGGAGTTTCAACCTTCCTTTATTGATGTAACCTACCATCGAGAGGAATATGAGCTTAAAACCTTGGAGAACGGTTTGCTAGAAAAACGATTGATTCGCAAAAGACCCGGTACGGTAGGAATTTGCGCTGCGATTATGAGTAAGTATAATGTGGATGCTGTGCCCCATGTACTTTGTGGCGGTTTTACCAAAGAAGATACTGAAAACCTCCTTATCGATTTGGATTTTCTAGGCATTGACAATGTAGTAGCCTTGCGAGGGGACGCTGTTAAAAGCGAAACCTATTTTACCCCAACCGAAGGGGGACACAATTATGCCAGTGAGTTAGTAGCTCAAATTTCAGATCTCAACAAAGGGGTTTATTTGGATGAAGACCTTCAACAGGCTTCATCTACTGATTTTTGTATTGGTGTCTCCGGTTATCCTGAAAAACATATGGAGGCTCCCAGTTTGGATACCGACATTCAATATTTGAAAGAAAAAATTGCTGCCGGTGCTGATTATATTGTTACCCAAATGTTTTTTGACAACAGCAAGTTTTTTGCCTTTCAGGACAAGTGTCGAGAGGCGGGCATTGATGTACCGATAATTCCAGGACTAAAACCGATTGCTACAAAGCGACAGTTGAATTTATTGCCGCACCGTTTTCATGTCGATCTGCCTGAGGACTTAATCAAGGAGGTGATGGCTTGTAAAGACAATAAAGCCATTAAACAGGTTGGAGTGGAATGGTGTATTGCGCAAAGCAAGGAATTACAAAAAGCGGGTGTTCCATTTCTCCACTATTATTGTATGGGGAAATCAGAAAACATCAAAACCATTGCGGAGGCTGTTTTTTAAGCACTGGTCAGTTCGTTAAAGCGTTGCTCTAAGTTTTTGCTCTTATGCTGAAGGGCAACAATCTTAAGACCATTATCGTGAGCAAAATCAAAGACCATGGGTCGACGGTCTTCCTCAGTATCAAATTCAATTTCGTATTGAAAGTCAAATACATTTTTGACTCCAACAGCATTTTCAATACGTTCCAAAGCGACGGGCTCCACCCGATAGTCAAAACTAACTTCAACAATTTGTTTTTCTTGAGCTCTAAGATTTTGAAGGGATTCATCCAAAACGATTTTTCCTTGGTGTAGAATGACCACCCGATCACATAAGGCTTCTACTTCTGATAAAATATGGGTGGAAAGGAAGATGGTTTTTTCTTTTCCCAATTCCAAAATCAGTTGCCGAATCTCCCCAAGTTGGTTCGGGTCTAGCCCGGTAGTAGGTTCATCCAAGATAAGTAGCTGGGGATCGTGAAGCAAGGCAGCGGCTAGTCCCACACGTTGTTTATAGCCCTTAGATAGAGTCGTTATTTTTTGCTTAAATGTTGTTGAAGTCCCACTTTGGCAGCGGTGTCTTCAATTGGGGGCGCCGTAAGACCGTAAAGTTTTCCAACAAAAAGCAGGTATTCCTTGACATACATATCGCCATAAAGCGGATTATTTTCTGGAAGATAGCCTAGTTGACTTTGTACACTTTGCGGATCTTTTTTTAGGTCATGTGTCTCAAAACGAACGGCTCCCTCCCACTGGGTCAAATAGCCCGTTAGGATTTTTATCAAGGTTGTTTTGCCTGCTCCGTTAGGGCCCAAAAAACCAATGATCTCTCCTTTTTTAAGGCTTAGGGTTAAGTTTTTTAAAATGACTTGGTCGCCATAGCTTTTACTTACGTTCTCAAGATGGAGTTGCATGCTGCCTTTTTTTCAAAGATAGAATTATGCGTGGCATATAAAAAGGGAAATTATTCATCAGGTTGGGGAGTTAGAATTTTAGATAGAGACGCTTTTTCTGTTGCAAAAACACAACAGCCTACCGTTACAGTAAAAAAAGAAAGGCAAAAATTTGTTTTTTAGCCCAAGCCCATTAGATTTGTATCTGATTTCGATTATGAACACACAGTTTACCTATTATCGCAGCATTTTTTACTTCTTCTTAGGAGAAGGTCGGGCTTTGTAATTAGTAAACACTATATAAAACATAAAAAGTCCTGACCATTGTTCGGGACTTTTTTTTTGATATGACACAAAAAATTGGAATACAAGGCGTAGCCGGATCGTTTCACCATCAAGTGGTGATTGAGTATTTTGGTGAGGCGGCACCCATCAGTGCTTATGACAGCTTTTCAGCACTCGTTCAGGGTCTTATGTCTGGAGCGGTTGACGTTGTAGTCATGGCGATTGAGAACTCAATCGCAGGTTCTATTATTCCAAATTACGCCCTTATTGATCATAATAATCTGGTAGTGACAGGAGAACACTATCTTAACATAAATCACCAATTGCTAGCCTTGCCTGGAGAAACGCTTGAAACAATTCAAGAGGTTCGTTCGCATCCTATGGCTTTGTTGCAGTGTGCCAAATTTTTCCAGCAGCATGCGCATATTCGTTTGGTGGAAGCTGATGATACTGCGGCAGTAGCACAGCGTATTGCAGCGAATCAATGGAAAGGAGTAGCAGCTATTGCAAGTACCACTGCAGCCCAACGATACGATTTAACAACTTTGGCTCCGTCCATTCAAACGATAAAAAACAATATTACTCGTTTTGTGATCGTAGAAAAAGAAGCGCCTGAATTGAATGAAGCCGTAAACAAAGCGGCTTTGATGTTTACCCTTGACCACCAGCGGGGCAGCCTGGCGACCATTCTCAATGTAATGAGCGATTGCCAGCTCAACCTAACCAAAATACAATCGCTTCCCGTGATTGAAACTCCCGGGAAATATGCCTTTTTTGTTGACGTTACCTTTGATGCTCTAGAACACTATACAAAGGCTAAGTCCATCTTAACCATTATGGCTCAACATTTCAAAGTGTTGGGTGAATACACCAAGAAAAAATAAAATGACAGCCGACCGATTAGCCAGCGTTAAAGAATATTATTTTTCCACCAAATTGCGGGAAGTAGCCGCATTGGTGCAGGCAGGTAAACCCATCATCAATATGGGAATTGGCTCTCCAGATTTAGCACCCCACCCAACTGTGGTGGAAGCACTCAATGCAGGAATGAAACACCCCAAAGCCCATATGTATCAAAGCTATCAAGGCTTGCCCGAATTGCGAAATGCTATGGCAGATTTCTACCAGCGTTTTTATCAGGTGTCTTTAGACTCACAATGCGAGGTGTTGCCACTTATGGGATCCAAAGAAGGGATTATGCATATATCCATGGCCTTTCTCAATAAGGGAGATCAGGTGCTGATCCCCAATCCTGGCTATCCAACCTATAGTGCTGTGACTAAATTGCTAGAAGCAGAACCGATCGGCTACGATTTACAAGCTCAAAACCAATGGCAACCCGATTTTGAAGCACTTGAGGCTTTGGATACCCGAAGGGTAAAATTAATGTGGCTCAACTATCCCCACATGCCCACAGGAGCTATTGCCCAAAAAGGAAGCTTTGAAAAATTGATTCGTTGGGCCAAGGAGCGCTCAATATTGATTGTTAATGACAATCCGTATAGCTTTATTCTGAACAAGAAGCCCGAAAGTATTTTGTCCATTCCTGGAGCCAAAGAAGTGGCATTGGAATTAAACTCTCTTAGTAAAGCTTTTAATATGGCGGGTTGGCGTGTAGGGATGTTGAGTGGTCAATCAGAGACACTTAAGCAAGTGTTGAAAGTAAAAAGCAATATGGACTCTGGAATGTTTTACGGCATCCAGCAAGGGGCCATTGCGGCACTCCAAGCAGATTCGGATTGGTTTGAGGGCCTTAATGCCATCTACCAAAAGCGACGCAATAAAGTAGAAGCTCTTGCCACGGCTCTTGGAACTACTTTTGACCCTGAAAGTGTAGGGATGTTTGTTTGGGCCAAGCTACCCGAGGAAGAGAACGATGCAGAAGCCTATATCGACCGGATTCTTTATGAAAAAGATGTTTTCATTACACCAGGGAGTATTTTTGGGAGCCAAGGAGCGAGATACATCCGTTTTTCACTATGCGTTTCTGAGGAAAAAATTCAAGAAGCCTTAAATCGATTCCAATCATGAAAATCGCTGTCATAGGAATTGGATTGATAGGAGGTTCTTTAGCCAAGGAACTCAAAAAACAATACCCTCAAGCTACTTTTTTGGGAATCGATCACGATGCGAAGCATTTAGAAATAGCCATTGCCCAAGGCACGGTTGATCAGGCTGCTACCCTTGCAGATATAGACAAGGTAGATCGTGTCATATTAAGTGTCCCTGTTAAAGCAAGTGTGGCATTGCTGCCGCAACTGTTGGATCGTATTTCAGAGAATTGCTTGGTATGGGATGTAGGCTCCACCAAGCAAAGTATCTGTGAAGCGGTTGCAGCACACCCCAAAAGAGAACAGTTTCTTGCGGCGCATCCCATTGCCGGAACGGAAAATTCAGGGCCCGAAGCCGCGCTTTTACACTTGTTTGAAGGGAAGCCGCAAATTCTATGTGAAGCCAAAAAAACACGTGCTGATTTGTTGGATTGGGCCAAAAAGAGTTTTCGTCAGATGGGGATGTACCTTCGCTTTATGGAGCCAAAGGAGCATGATAAGCATATGGCTTATGTGTCCCATTTATCGCATATCAGTTCTTTTATGCTTGGAAAAACCGTTTTAGAACGAGAAGACGATGAACAGAATATTTTTGACTTAGCGGGCAGTGGATTTGAATCAACAGTTCGTCTGGCAAAGAGCTCCCCAGAAATGTGGCTTTCGATCTTTGAAGACAACAAAGCCCCCATTTTGGATATTTTGACGGCTTATATCGAAAACTTAGAGAATTTTAGAAAGCAACTTGAAGAAGGAGCTTACACGGACTTATACAATCAACTAAAAAACACAAATCAATTAAAAACCATCCTTAACGGAATTAAACCAAATTAAAATGGAAAATACTCCCGCAATGCGCGACTGGCTAACTGATTTTGGTCTCGATCATCCTTTGGTGATTGGGGGGCCTTGCAGTGCTGAAACAGAAGAACAGTTATTGAAAATTGCCCATGAATTAAAAGACACTGATGTCACGGTATTTCGTGCTGGTATATGGAAGCCGCGAACACGCCCTGGAAATTTTGAGGGTGTTGGTGCTATTGGTCTCAAATGGCTCCAGCGTGTCAAAGAAGAAACAGGAATGCTTACTGCAACGGAAGTAGCTAATAAAGACCATGTAAAATTAGCTTTGGAGCACGATATTGATGTTTTATGGATTGGTGCCCGTTCAACAGTGAGTCCGTTTATTGTGCAGGAAATTGCGGATGCCTTGGAAGGGACAGATAAAATTGTCTTGGTCAAAAATCCAGTAAACCCTGATGTGGCCTTGTGGCTTGGGGGAGTCGAGCGTTTGTACACGGCAAATATCAAAAATTTAGGCTTGATCCACCGTGGTTTCTCCAGTCATGGAAAAAGTAAATACCGCAATAACCCCGAATGGCAAATTGCAGTTGAAGTTCAAAATCGTTTTCCTGATTTACCTCTGATCTGTGACCCCTCGCACATTACAGGAAAGCGTGATATGATTTTTGATACCTGTCAAATGGCATTGGATCTTAATTTTGATGGTTTGATGGTTGAAAGCCATTGGGATCCAGATAATGCTTGGAGTGATGCAGCTCAGCAAGTAACACCCGCAGCTTTGGTTCAAATCATGAAAGACCTTAAAATTCGTAAAACCACTACAGAGGAGGAAAGCTATCAGTCCGAGTTGCAGAACTTACGGGCTCAGATTGATGTTGCAGACCAAACACTATTGGATATTTTGGGCAATCGAATGAAGGTGGCTGAAGCCATTGGAGAACTCAAAAAGTCAAATAATGTCGCAGTGCTGCAAAGTAAGCGTTGGAATGAAATTTTGGGAAAAATGGTTTTGGAAGGAAATGAACGTGGTTTAAGTGAAGAGTTTGTATTGAAACTCTTCAAAGCGATTCACCAAGAATCCATCAATCACCAAGAACAAATTGTCAAAGCATAATCAAAAAAAACCGGCGTTTACGCCGGTTTTTTTATATAGCAGAAGACTTGCTTATGGACAGGATTAGAATTGCTTAGGCCAAAGCTTTTGCAATTCGTGCCATCGCTTCTTTGATTTGATCTTCTGAGGCGGCATAGGAAATCCGAATGCAGTTAGGATCTCCAAAGGCATCACCCGTAACGGTGGCCACGTGTGCTTTCTCAAGAAGGTAGAGAGCAAAATCGGTTGCGTTTGTAATGGTATGCCCTTGGAGGGTTTTTCCAAAAAAAGTTGATACATCAGGAAAAACATAAAAAGCTCCGTCGGGTTCATTGACGTTAAAACCATCGATCGCACGAAGCAAATCGATAATCAATTGGCGCCGGTTTTTAAACTCATCGACCATGTATTGAATTTTTGACACGGGAGCTTTTAGGGCTGTGATGGCAGCGCGTTGAGCAATACAATTGGTTCCACTTGTAATTTGCCCTTGCATTTTATTGCAGGCCTTAGCAATCCATTCAGGAGCTCCAATATAGCCAATCCTCCAGCCCGTCATGGCAAAGGCCTTGGCTAAGCCATTGACAGTGATGGTTCGGTCATAAAGCGAAGGAATAGCGGCAAGGCTAAATACTTCTTCGCCGTAGTTGATATGTTCATAAATCTCATCAGAGAGAATGAAGATATCAGGATATTTTTCCAATACTTTTGAAAGGGCACGGTATTCTGCTTCCGTATAGACCGTTCCCGATGGATTATTGGGAGAATTGAACATGATGAGCTTTGTTTTGGGCGTAATAGCCGCTTCCAACTGCTCGGGTGTTATTTTAAAATTTTGTTCAATTCCTGTGGGAACAATCACGGGAGTGGCTTCAGCCAGTGTGGCAATGGCAGAATAGCTGACCCAATAGGGCGCAGGAAGTAATACTTCATCCCCAGGGTTAAGTAAAACCATACAGACGTTAGCAATTGACTGCTTAGCTCCAGTAGAAACCACCACTTGAGACGGTTTGTAGTTTAGATTGTTGTCGCGTTTAAATTTTTCGCAAACAGCTTCTTTGAGATCAGCATAGCCATCGACGGGAGAGTAAGAGTTATAGTTGTCGTTGACTGCTTGAATGGCTGCCTCCTTGATAAAGTCAGGGGTGTTAAAATCAGGTTCCCCTAAACTCAGTCCAATCACATCAATTCCTTGACTTTTAAGTTCTCTTGCTTTGGCTGCCATTGCTAATGTAGCAGAAATAGGCAGACTATTAATTCTTTCGGACAGTGCCTCCATAATATTCAAAATAATTAGAGTGCGGGCTTGAGCCCCATTCTCTTTATAAATTTAAAATGCGAAAGTAAGGCACTTCTCGTGGTTTTGTACTCATTGTAGGGTAAATTAAACTCTTTCGCTGTTTTTTTAATGATTTTCGCAATTTCGCGATAATGTACATGCGAAATATGAGGAAAAATATGGTGTTCAATTTGAAAATTAAGCCCCCCGACATACCAATTCACCAACCAGTTTTTCGGAGAGAAATTAGCGGTAGTATATAGTTGGTGGATAGCCCATGTGTTTTTCATTTCTTTGTGATCCTCTTCTGGGAGTGGCATTTCTGTATCTTCCACTACATGTGCTAACTGGAAGACAAGGCTTAGAATAAGTCCGGCGGTATAATGCATTACGAAAAACCCTACTAAGATTTTCCAGAAAGCAATATCTAGAACCAAATACGGAATAACCAACCATCCAAGGAAATACAATATTTTGGTTACCACAAGTGTGATCCAAAGTTGACGAGGGCTTTTCGTTTCTGCCACACTTTTGTGATCTCTCAAGTAGCGACGCATTTGACTAAAGTCAGAGACTAAAGCCCAACGAAGGGTCAGTAATCCATAGAGAAATACAAAATAGAGGTGTTGGAAACGGTGGAACGGTTTCCAGGGTTGATGGACGGAGAACCGTAAGATACCATTGGCATCGATGTCCTCATCGTGTTCATGGATATTGGTAAAAGTGTGATGGAGGAAGTTGTGCTGCACCTTCCAGTTGTAGGAATTTCCTGCCAAAAAATAGATAGTGTCTCCCATAAGTTTGTTAATCCATGGTCTGGAAGAGTAGGAACCATGATTACCGTCGTGCATTACGTTCATGCCAATTCCAGCCATCCCCACCCCTGCTAAAAAGCAAAGTCCGAGTTGTTGCCAAGCAGGCATAGAAACCGCTAACAATAGTAAATAGGGGACAACCAATAAGCCAATCATCACGACTGATTTCATGTGGAGTTGCAAGTTTCCGGTTT
>CALITN010000153.1 GCA_938041595.1 uncultured Flavobacteriaceae bacterium
CCTTTGCTTCTCGTTCTGCTGCGGAGGTGAATTCTTTGTGGAAATCCAGTCGGTAGGAAACTCCAGCATTCACAAACACAGTGTTAGGGCTATTTTTGGTGTTGGTTCCTAAGGTGGCTTCCAATTGTAAATCATCGAATAAGAGGTAGGCAGCTCCTAAACGAAAAATGGTATCTGTATAAATGGCACTTTGGATCCCTTGATTTTCTATATAAACAGACCAAAGGGGATGAAAAGTATGGGTGAGCGTAAGGATGTAGCCTATTTCGGGATAATCACTCAGGAGTCGTGAATATGAAAAATTAGTGACAAAAACCCAACGTTCAAAAAAATGAGATTGGGTGGCAATCATTCCGCGAAGCGTTACCAGGGGTTCTTCGTCAATGGGTTGAAGGATATTTTGATAAAAAAAGGGCTGATAAAGGGTGGCAAACACATTTCCATAAGGGTAGGGGTTTAGACTGCTTGGGATCACATTGGCTCCAAAGCTAACGGAGATAGCAGGGAATAAGTCCCGTATCCGAAACCGATTGTTGGCCTTATAGCTATATAAATTGGGTTCTTCTTCCACACGAAAGGGATCATAAACCAAATATTTTAAGCCCAAAAAATTCTGCAAAAACCCCTTACGTTCCGATTGGATCGGTTCACCAGCCATTTTATTTTGTAAAACATCCCACAGAAAAGCTCCTTCATAGGTAAGTTCTAACTGTTCCTTTAGGAACCCCCAACGCAAGGACAGAAAACCAAGTGTACCGTCTATGGTGGATTGGTTGTAACCATTGTGGGTATAGTTACGGAATGCAGCCCCGGCTTCTAATTGAACAACGCGCTTGCCAACAGCGAAAGCACCGATTGACATGCCCGGGCGGTTTGAATTGATCTGGTCAGTGTATTGGGCAGACAAAGGGGCGAAAAAAACTAGAAACAGCAAGAAAAGCCACTGTTGTCTCATGGGTTTTAATTTTGATGCAATATAGCGTGAATTTGTGAATTGAATTTGTTTAAAGTACCTCCCAAAGCCCAAACATCTTAACAACTTTCCCTACATTTGGTATGCCTTATTAGCTTTTTATCAGTGATCAAATTTCTTGTTTTTTTGTTTTTGGGAATCTATCTCCTACGTTCGATCCTTAGGGGGGTGATTCATTATTTTATTAAAAATATTTCGCAACAACAGTCACAATCCTTTCAGGGGGATTCGCCTAAGAAAAAAAAAGGGCCAGACTCTAAAAATGTAGGGGAATACATTGATTATGAAGAAATTGATTAATTCAAAATCATTACGCTCATTGCTGCCCCATCTTGTTGTGGTTGGCGTTTTGGCGGTCGCCGCACTACTATTTTATAGCCCTCTTTTGTCAGGGAGGGTGTTGTTGCAGTCTGATATCCAGCAGTACAAAAGTATGTCACGCCAGATTCAAGAGGGAAGGGCGGCAGACCCTATCGTGGAAACCTATTGGATCGACAACGCCTTTCTAGGAATGCCTACTTTTCAGTTGGGAGCGCAGTATCCCGCCGATTTCCTTAAACCCTTTTACTATGTGACTAGGATCTTACCTCGGCCAGCCAATCTATTATTTCTCTATTTGTTGGGAGGCTATCTTCTCTTTTCGGTTTTGGGACTCAAACGACTTTATGCTCTGATGGGCGCCTGCGCTTTTGGATTTTCAACCTATCTGCTCATTATACTCCAGGTAGGTCATAATACCAAGGCTGAAGCGATTGGCTATTTCCCGTTTGTCTTGGCTGGTTTTTTTCTATTGTTACAGGAAAAACGTCTGATGGGATGGCTGCTAAGCGTTCTGGCTTTAGGCATGCAGTTGCGTGCGAATCACTATCAGATGACCTATTATCTGTTGATTGGTTTGCTTTTGTTTGGACTGGTTTATCTCTGGGATGCCTATCGGAAACATGAGCTTCCTCGTTTTATTCGACAAATGGGCTTGTTTGTTAGTGCAGGCGTCTTGGCATTAGGGTTCAATGCAACACCACTGCTAGCAACGAATGAATACAGTCAATTCAGTACTCGGTCGGCTTCGGAGCTCCGGTTACAGCCTGATGGCAGTCCAAAAGAGCCAAGCACAGGGCTTGCGTACGATTATATTACCCAATACAGCTATGGACTTTTTGAAAGTTTTTCGCTGCTCTTTCCTCGTATTCAAGGGGGAGGTTCTCGGGAAGACCTCGGAACGGACAGTGATTTGTATAATTATCTAATTCGTGCCGGTGCTTCACCACAGCAGGCCGCTGGGTTTGTGGGTGCAGTACCCACCTATTGGGGAGAGCAACCCATTTTGGAAGCTCCTGCCTATATTGGAATTACACTTTTCTTCTTGGCACTCATCGGCTCAATGAGCAGTCGGGGGCCGTTGCGACATGCATTGCTTTGGCTCATAGGCGTATCACTGGCTCTTTCATGGGGAAAAAATATTCCTTGGTTGACCCATTTCCTTGTTGATTATTTCCCCTTATACAACAAATTCAGAGCTGTTTCTTCTGCCCAAGTTTTGTTAGAACTCTGCTTACCAATTTTGGCAATCTGGGGGCTGTCAAACTTTTTTAAAAAGCCAAAAGACCAACAACGGCAGCTTTTGTATCGTGCATCCTTCGTTTTTTGCTCTCTGATTCTTTTGCTGTTTGCCCTTAAAGGAATGCTTTCTTTTCAAGGAAGAATGGACAATTATCTGCGTGAGGCTTATGGTATGGAACTCTTTCAGCAGATTGTGAAAGCGCGTAAATCTTTATACAATCAGGACTTGCTTCGTGCGTTGCTATATGGCGGAGCCCTTTTCGCACTGCTCTATGCATGGATTCTTGGGAAGCTTAAAAAGCAAATTACTGTAGGATTGGTATTCCTTTTGATTCTGGTGGATTTGCTTCAGATTGCTTCTCGTTATACCAATCGAGAATTATTTGTGCGGAAGAGCTTTGCAAGTGAACCATTTAGACCTACTCCTGCCGATCAGACCCTTATGGCTGATGAGGGACACTATCGTGTGTATGACTCTAATTCGCAATTGAGCAATGCCCGTACCGCCTATTTTCATCGATCCTTGGGTGGTTATCATGGTGCTAAGCCACGCCGTTTGCAAGAGGTTTTTGATTTTTTCTCAACCAACCGTGCGGAGTCCATACTTAATATGCTTAACGTTAAATATGTGCTTTATGAGGAAGAAGGTAAATCAAAAGCCTTGGTCAATCCCGAGTCTTTGGGAATCGCTTGGCCAGTAGATTCCTTAGTTGTAGCTAAAGATGCGGATACGGAGTTACAGCTTTTGGAGCAGTTGGAGCTATCCACCCATGCTGTTATTGGGACACAGCAAATAAGCCCTGATTTTAAATTCCCAGTGGCCATTGATAGCAGCTTTCAGATTTCGGTTCAGACCCAGCACCCGAACAAACTCCTTTATGCCTATAAAGCCAAACAAGACCAGTTTGTGGTCTTTTCAGAAGCCTATTATGAAAAAGGGTGGAAGGCGTATATCGGAACAGAAGAGCAACCCATTGTAAGAGTAAATTATTTACTAAGAGGGGTGTGGTTGCCAGCATCGGCGGATCAAATTCGATTTGAATTTGACCCTCCGGTAGTGCGATTGGGAACACAGATTCGCTGGGGAACTCTTTTTCTCTTTTTGTTGAGTTTTGGGGGAGTATTTTGGTATTCTAAACACAAGGAATAAGCATGGGAATAATCGCAAAACAATCCTTTTACAATTTGTTTTCCATAGGCATTGGTTTCTTGGTGGGAGCCTTGAATGTTTTGTTTTTGTATCCAATTTATATGGGAGACAGCCGTCAAGGGCTGGTTGTAGGGTTATTAGCTGTTTCCAATCTTATACAGCCCTTTTTATCTTTGGGATTGCAACATGCACTGATCAAATTTTTCTCAAGTTTCACCGATACCCGCTCACGAGACAATTTCCTTTGGTTTATGGTACTGGCTCCATTGGTACTAATTGCCCTCTTGTTAGTGGTTTACTTTGTGAATCCTGATTTCATTGCAGGACTTTTACCGATAAGTTTAATAGCGGATTTTCCGTATTTGGAATTTGTCATTTTAATTACCATAGCAACAGCCTATTTTGAAATTTTCAATTCGTGGTTACGAGTGCATCTAAAATCGGTCTTTGCAAATTTTCTAAAGGAGTTATATCCTCGTTTGCTTATAGGAGTGATGATCATAGGTTTTTCCTTACAATGGTATGATTTTTCTCACTTCATGTATTATCTGGTGGGGGGCTACTATCTTCGTTTATTACTGGTAATTGGTTCCTGTCTATGGGTTTATCGACCGGCTTGGTATTGGCAATTTCCATCACAATTGACAGCGATTCTTCGGTATAGCGGTTTGATTTTTCTTTCTGGAGCAGCAGCGAGTTTTATTTTAGATATCGATAAGGCCATGCTTTTGTCATTCTCTAAAGAAGATGTTGCCTACTACAGCGTTGCCGTCTATATCGCAGCGGTTATTGAAGCTCCAGGAAGGGCACTGTTTCAGATTATCAGTCCAGTGGTGGCAGAAGCACTCAATGCCAACCAAACAGAACGGATTCAGAAGCTTTTAAAGAAAAGCAGCACCAATCTGTTATTGATCTCAGGAGCATTCTTTTTATTGATCAACCTAAACCTTAATGATTTTTATCAATTGATAGCACCAGAATACCGAGCGGCTTTTGTAGTGGTTCAACTGGTTTCAATGGGAAAACTCTACAGTATGTCCATGGGCTGTTTAAATCAGATCATCAGCAATTCACGTTTCTATGAATACGTCCTGATTTTTAGTATTTTTTCGGCCATTTTAGCCGTCCTACTTAATATATACTTTATCCCACGCTATGGATTGTTAGGAGCGGCCTATGCAACCCTGATAGTCATCGTAGTGATCAATAGTTTGAAAATCACATTGATTGCGGTCAAAATGCAACTACACCCCTTCAGCAGGGATACCCTAAAAATTTTGGGTTGTATCGGTTTGTTGTTTATGTTTTTTTACTGGGTTGTGCTGCCCTTTCAACCGATTGTGAATATTCTTGTAAAGTCAGCGTGCATTGGCATTATCTATACAGGAATGCTCTACATTACCG
>CALITN010000154.1 GCA_938041595.1 uncultured Flavobacteriaceae bacterium
AATGTCAATGAGGTAATTGCCAATCGGGCTCATGTCTTAGCAGGAAATACTTTAGGTGAAGGGGAAAAAACCTTACAACCCAACGACGATGTAAACAAGTCCCAATCGTCTAACGACACCTTCCCTACAGGGATGCACATAGCCGCTTATACCAAAATTATAGAAACAACCCTGCCGGGTATCCAAAAGTTACGAGATGCCCTAGCCCTCAAAGCAACAACCTTTGAAAAGGTGGTCAAAATTGGACGAACACACTTGATGGATGCTACACCACTCACCCTCGGACAAGAGTTTTCGGGTTATGTGTCTCAATTGGATCATGGCTTGAAGGCACTACAAAACACCCTTCCCCACTTGGCAGAATTGGCCTTGGGTGGAACCGCCGTGGGAACTGGAATCAATACTCCCAAAGGCTACTCCAAAAAAGTCGCAGAATACATTGCTAAATTCACAGGACTCCCTTTTGTATCAGCTCAAAACAAGTTTGAAGCACTTGCTGCACACGATGCACTTGTGGAAACTCACGGAGCATTAAAACAGTTGGCGGTGTCCCTAAATAAAATTGCCAATGACATTCGACTCATGGCCTCGGGCCCACGATCGGGTATTGGTGAAATTATCATTCCTGCCAACGAACCAGGAAGTTCCATCATGCCTGGAAAAGTAAACCCGACCCAATCTGAAGCCGTCACAATGGTTTGCGCACAGGTAGTTGGAAACGATGTTGCCATTACTTTTGGCGGAGCACAAGGACATTATGAATTAAATGTATTCAAGCCTGTAATGGCAGCCAATATCATTCAATCGGCACGACTTTTGGGCGATGCCGCCGAAAGTTTTGCCGTTCATTGTGTGAACGGTATTAGACCCAACCACAAACGAATTGAAGAACTTGTAAGCAACTCCTTGATGTTGGTTACTGCACTGAATACAAAAATTGGCTATTACAAAGCTGCTGAAATAGCCAATAAAGCCCACGAAGAAGGAACAACACTCAAGGAATCAGCCATAAACCTTGGCTATCTGACGGCAGAAGAATTTGACCAGTGGGTTCGTCCTGAAAACATGATTGGACATGGACAATGAGATCGAATTCCTTCCTTATCGAGCCGAGTTAAAAGAGCATTTTGTCCAACTTAATTTAAGCTGGTTGGAAGAATACTTTGTCATTGAACCCTATGATCAAAAAGTACTAGAAGACTGTGAAAATCAAATTATTGATAACGGCGGATACATCTTTTTTGCCCTGCAAAATAAAACGGTTGTAGGTACCTTTGCCTTTATAAAAATGGGAGAAGGGGTCTATGAGTTAAGTAAAATGGCTGTTCCTAAAGCACTGCGAGGCCAAGGGATTGGCAACTTAATGATTCGATTTTCCATTCGCTATGCCGAGCAACACCATTGGAAAAAATTAGTGTTATACTCCAACACAGTACTGCAAAACTCCATTCACCTCTATCGCAAATATGGTTATCAAGAAATTCCCTTGGAAGTGGATAAACCCTATGAAAGAAGTGATATTAAAATGGAACTAATCCTCAGCTAGATTTTCTTGTAGCGAATGCGTTTTGGAATAACCTCTGTTCCCAAACGTTTCTTTTTATTTTCCTCATAATCAGAATAAGATCCTTCAAAAAAGTACACCTGAGAGTCTCCTTCAAAAGCGAGAATATGAGTGCAAATTCGATCCAAAAACCATCGGTCATGAGAGATAATTACCCCACAGCCCGCAAAGTTTTCTAAGCCTTCTTCCAAGGCCCGAAGGGTGTTCACATCTAAGTCATTGGTTGGTTCATCCAACAGAAGAACATTCCCTTCTTCCTTTAGTGCCATGGCCAAGTGCAATCGGTTTCGCTCACCCCCCGACAAAGTAGCTACCTTTTTGTTTTGCTCGTTTCCACTAAAATTAAAGCGACTCAGATAAGCACGGGAATTAACTTGCTTCCCTCCCATCATAATCAGGTCTTGTCCTTCACTGAAATTTTCCCATATGGATTTCTCTGGATCAATCGAATCGTGTGATTGATCCACATAAGCAACCTTTACCGTATCTCCAACTTGAAAAGATCCGGCATCGGGTGTTAGTTGATCCATGATCAGTTTAAACAGGGTCGTTTTCCCAGCCCCATTCGGGCCAATAATCCCGACAATTCCGGCTTGTGGCAATCGAAAAGACAAATCTTCATAGAGTAATTTATCGTCAAAAGCCTTCTTAACACCAGTAGCTTCTATGACTTCTGTTCCCAAACGAGGACCGTTGGGAATATAAATCTCAAGTTTTTCCTCTGTCGCTTTTTGATCTTGACTCAGCAGTTTGTCATAGTTGCTTAAACGAGCTTTTTGTTTGGCTTGTCGCCCTTTTGGATTCATGCGAACCCACTCCAATTCACGCTCCAAGGTTTTTTGTCTTTTGGAGGATTGTTTTTGCTCTTGTGACAAACGTTTGGCTTTTTGATCCAACCAAGAAGAATAATTTCCTTTCCAAGGGATCCCCTCTCCTCGATCCAATTCTAAAATCCAACCGGCAACATTGTCTAAGAAATAGCGGTCGTGGGTCACTGCAATTACAGTTCCACTGTATTGGGCTAGATGGTACTCTAGCCAATGAACCGATTCTGCATCTAAGTGATTGGTCGGTTCATCCAATAATAGAATATCTGGCTTTTGCAATAACAGACGGCATAGCGCAACGCGACGACGCTCCCCGCCAGAAAGTGTGCGGATGGAAGTGTCTCCTGCTGGAGTACGCAAAGCATCCATCGCAATTTCAAGCTGCGTATCCAATTCCCAAGCATTACGAGCATCTATTTCATCTTGCAATTGCGCCTGTCGATCCATCAACTGTTGCATTTTATCGGCATTTTCGTATACCTCTGGCAACCCAAATTGATCGTTAATTTTATTGTATTCGTCTAGGACAGCCACCGTTTCAGCAACTCCCTCTTTGACAACATCCAAAACAGTTTTGGAAGCATCCATTTGAGGTTCTTGTTCCAGGTAACCAATTTTATAATCCGCATTAAAAACGACATCTCCTTGAAAGGATTTGTCAACACCTGCAATAATTTTAAGCAAGGTTGATTTTCCAGACCCATTGAGCCCCAAAATGCCAATTTTAGCACCGTAAAAAAAACTGAGATAGATGTCTTTCAATACCGGTCGATTCGCTCCTGGAAATGTCTTTGACACTCCAGCCATCGAAAAAATTACTTTCTTATCGTCCGCCATTTAGATACGACCCCTAAGGGCATTAAAAGTCCAGGCTACGGCAATAAAACCGGCTCCTACCAGACTAAATCCTACAATATATTCTTTGTAAAGGAATACACCAAGCAATACCAATGCAACACCTAAAAGGCCCATGATCAAAGCGGCATATCCAAAAATTTTATTCTTATTTAAACTCATCAGGTCGGTTTCTGTTCGAAACAAATATCGGGGTTTTTTTGCGAAGTACTGTCCCCACTTCTTTTAGGAAACTTAAACAGAAATTCAAATCGCCCTATTTAATTGCTATTTTTACCAAAAGAAAAAATACAGCATGGACCTCACCGCTGAAAAAAATTTCGATCACAATAAAATGCTTTTAAGCAACCTGCAACAGCTTTTTTCAAGCA
>CALITN010000155.1 GCA_938041595.1 uncultured Flavobacteriaceae bacterium
CGGCTAGTTTGGATTTTATTCAAACCCATGAGAACTATGGTCGACGGTTTTACTCTGGTGTTTTAGGCCCCATTGGCTCAAGAGTTAAAGAGGTTTTTGTAAATCTTCGTTGTGGTGAAATTCAAAACCAACAACTCAATCTGTATGTTGGTGGAGGGGTCACAGCAGCGAGCCAGGTGGAGAAAGAATGGAGGGAACTCATGCGAAAATCAGAAACACTTCTTTGCTGCTTGTAGGTTTTTGTACCTTTGTTACGCAATGAAAGAGAATACCCCATCCCAGGAGCCTTTGTTTCCGGAAATCCCCTTACCTCAAACGGTTATTCATTACTGTGAGCAGTTTGAGATTCAGCATATTGTGATATCAGCCGGTTCGCGCAACGCCCCTCTGACCAACGGATTTGTGGAGAACAACTATTTCAAAACCTATTCTGTGGTGGACGAAAGGGCGGCTGCTTTTTTTGGCTTGGGTATGGCTCAACAATTGCAACAAGCAGTGGCACTGGTCTGCACCTCAGGATCGGCATTGTTAAATTATTATCCTGCTATTGCCGAAGCCTATTATTCTAATATTCCCCTCGTAGTGATTTCAGCGGATCGTATGCCGCATCGAATCGATATAGGCGATGGGCAAACGATTCAACAGGCAGGCGTTTTTGGCCCCCATTTAGTGGGTGCCTCAGCCTTACAGCCAGATGTTTCTCATGCTACTAAAACCTTATTAGAAAGCCCGATGCAGGGCTTAGTTCCTAGGGATGCTGACGCCGATACCATTGCTAAAATACAAGCTGTCCATCAGAGTCACAATGAGCAGGAAATTCAGCGGGTTTTGAAATTGGCGAAAACCCAGCATGGCCCTGTACATCTTAATGTTCCCATGGAAGAACCCTTGTATGGAATGACTACCCAATCCCTGCAATTTTCACCAATCACAAAGACAGCCCAGCCAAAGCCAATAAATCATCTTTTGGGACTGGAGAATAACTGGAAAAAGGCCACTAAAAAAATGATATTAGTAGGGGTGTTGCCTCCTGATTCCCAATGGAAACCTTTGTTAGAACGATTGATGCAAGATCCGAGCGTGGTTTTGTTGAGTGAAAAAACTTCCAATTTACATCATCCCAAATCCATTCGTTCCATTGACTGCCTGATGGCACCCATGGAAATAGATTCAGATGACTTTCAGGAAACCCTACAGCCAGAGTTATTAGTGACGCTAGGAGGAATGATTGTGTCTAAAAAGATTAAGACCTTCCTAAGAGCCTATCCAGCGGATAGACATTACCATGTTGATCCAATTAAGGCCTATGACACTTTTTATCATTTACATGAACATATCAAAGCCGATCCAATTCTCGTTCTAAAAAAATTGATTGCATTCCCTCCAGTGCATTCAAGCAATTATCAAGAAACAGTTGTAGCACGCTACAATCGTTATTTGAGTCATGGCCAATCCTATTTGCAAGGCATTTCTTTCTCAGATCTTAAGGTTTTCCAAACTTTGTTTGAGCGCTTGCCAAGTCATTTGCATTTACAGATTGCCAACAGTTCTCCTATTCGTTATTCACAACTTTTTAACCTTCCATCCTCCATCAGTGTGTATTGCAATCGTGGTACTAGTGGCATTGATGGAAGTACGGCAACTGCGATTGGCGCTGCTCAAATTAGAAAAGAACCCACACTTTTAATTAGCGGTGATTTGAGCTTTTTTTATGATAGCAATGGATTGTGGAACAACTACATTCCTCCTCATTTTAGAATTATCTTAATCAACAACAATGGAGGGGGAATCTTTCGTATTCTCCCTGGAGAAAAGGATACGGATAAGTACGACACCTATTTTGAAACCATTCATCAACGATCTGCGCGTCATGTGGCCCGAAGTTTTGGTTTTTCCTATCGTAAGGTTTCTACTCTTTTGGGATTAAAATGGCAGTTGCGATCGTTCTTCTCTGCTTCCTCAAAACCTCGAATACTTGAAATACAAACTCCGCGAAAAATAAACGATACGATCTTATTGAATTACTTTAAGGCTATGGTCAAATAGTCTATTTTTGATTAAAAATAACGTATATGAGAAAATGGGAAACGATTACTGAATACAGTGATATTAAGTTTGAATTTTTTGAAGGTATTGCCAAAATAACGATCAATAGACCGGAAGTATATAATGCATTTCGTCCCGAAACCAATAACCAAATGCTGGAGGCTATGGATGTATGCCGTGAGCGAAATGATATTGATGTGGTTGTTTTTACTGGAACTGGTGACAAAGCATTTTGCAGTGGTGGTGATCAGAACGTCAAAGGAGTCGGCGGTTATGTTGGTGAAGACGGAGTCCCACGCCTTAATGTGTTGGATTTACACAAAAAAATCCGTGAAATACCTAAGCCTGTCATTGCTATGGTTAATGGTTATGCCATCGGTGGGGGGCATGTGTTGCATGTAGTGTGTGACATGACTATTGCCAGTGAGAATGCTATTTTTGGGCAAACAGGCCCTAAAGTGGGAAGTTTTGATGGTGGTTTTGGGTCTTCTTATTTGGCGCGTCACGTAGGGCAAAAAAAAGCACGTGAGATTTGGTTCCTTTGCCAGCAATATTCAGCTCAAGAAGCTATGGATATGGGAATGGTCAATAAGGTTGTGCCTTTGGTAGAACTGGAAGATACAGTTGTGGAATGGAGCAAAATCATGCAGCAACGCAGCCCTCTTGCTCTTCGAATGGTTAAGCGTTGCTTGAATGCAGAATTGGATGGTCAGCACGGTTTGATGCAATTGGCAGGGGATGCCACGCTGATGTACTATTTGATGGACGAAGCTCAGGAAGGTAAACAAGCCTTTTTAGAAAAGCGAGCCCCTGATTTTAAGCAGTATCCGAAATTCCCATAAGGTGTCTCACCCCTCGAAACTGTCGATATGGATTACCGCAGCACGCCTGCGAACATTGCCCCTTTCCATTGCTGGAATTATTACGGGCAATGCATTAGCACTTAATCAACCCAATTTTTCATGGTCTCTTTTTATAGGAGCCTTACTGACGGCTATTTTGTATCAAATCCTTTCCAATTTTGCGAATGATTATGGCGATGGAGTCAAAGGAACCGATAATCAAGAACGACTAGGTCCAAAACGTGTTTTACAGCAACGACTTTTGAGTGCTTCAGCTTTGTACCGTGGGATTGTGATCACGGCCATCCTGTCATTTCTTTTTTCCCTAGTGCTTATTTATAGCGCTTTTGGTAAAGAAAATTTGAAATGGATGGGACTCTTTATACTTCTCTCTATGGCAGCAATTTGGGCGGCCTACAATTATACTGTAGGTGAAAAGGCCTATGGGTATTATGCTTTAGGCGATCTGTTTGTCTTTCTTTTCTTTGGGGGAATTGCTGTGGGAGGAGCTTATTTTTTGCAAACACAAAGCCTGACAGAAGAGGTCGTTTTGTATATGATGGCGCTCGGAGGGCTTAGCGTTGGAGTATTAAACCTTAATAATATGCGTGATCGAGAAAACGATCAGCATTCGAACAAAAACACCATTGCCACTTTCTTGGGTTTTGAAAAAAGCAGAAACTACCAGTATGTATTGGTTGTAGGAAGCATCCTAGCCATTGGGGTGGCCATAGCTAGCAATACACGACTCAAAATCAATTCTTTTTTACCCTTACTCATTTGTATTCCATTGCTTCTTCAACTCAGAGCGCTTGGTCGAATCACCCATCCGAAAAGCTATGATCGTTATCTAAAACCGTTGGCGCTTAGCACCTTTGCTTTGTCGGTTTTGGTTTTTATTAGTAAATGGTTGGCCCTATGAAGGCACGAGCTGTTAAGCATACGCTTTTATTCAAAAGCCCAAGTGGTACTTCTCGAGGGATCCTGACTGAAAAAGATACCTATTTTTTGATCTTGGAAGAAAGTGGGAAACAAGGGATTGGAGAATGTAGTTTGCTTAAGGGATTGAGCATTGATGATGTTCCAGAATATGAAATAACTCTTGAAGAACTATGCAA
>CALITN010000156.1 GCA_938041595.1 uncultured Flavobacteriaceae bacterium
TGTAATGACAATTACTCCATTGGCAGCTCTACTTCCCCAAAGGGCAGCAGCTGAAGCACCTTTAAGCACTTGAAGGGAAGCAATATCAGCAGGATTAATATCATTAAGCCTTGATCCAAAACTGATGGCTCCTGAGCTCGAACTTCCAGCATTGACAATTTTAGTGGTTGCACTATTTAAAGGAGATCCATCTACAATGATTAATGGGTCGCTACTTCCTAATATAGTATTGGCACCACGGATTCGAATTCTACTTCCTGCCCCAGGATCACCACTCGTCCTAGTAACACTCAATCCAGCTGCTTTTCCACTCAAGGCGTTGGCAATGGTTGGCTCTCCAGATCTTCCCACGGCTTGCGTACTGACGATGGCCGTGGTAGCACCTTGTTTATCACGGCTTTCGGTAAACCCGAGAGCAGTAACTACAACCTCTTGAAGCATCTGCGAATCTTCTTCTAAAAGAATATCAATAGAGGACTGATTTCCTACCGTGACCTCTTGGGAAACAAATCCTGTATAACTTACTTCAATGACACTATTTTCACTATTTACAGTTATGGTGAAGTTTCCATCAAAATCGGTACTAACACCGTTTTGAGTTCCCTGTTCTACCACATTGGCTCCTGGTAAAGGACCATTTGCGTCGCTTATAGTACCCTGAATGACCTGCTGAGCAAAAGTCATCTGTCCTACTGAAAGCAATAGAAATAAAGTTTTGTAAAGTAATTTCATGTTTTTGTTATTTTTAATAAATATAATAAAAAAAACACTACTTATTTGACCATTATTTTGTGTTTACTCAAAAAGTAACTCTCTGACTATAATGATATTACGGAATCAAGGCATCCTTTTTTTAGGGCCATTGCTGTTTTTTGCGATTTTATTTTGGGGGCCCGTTGAAGGCTTACCGGATGCTGCTCAGGCTGTTTTGGCGGCCACTGTTTGGATTGCACTTTGGTGGGTTTTTGAGGTGGTTCCTATCAGTGTGACAGCCTTACTCCCGATTATTTTGTTCCCGATGGCCGGTGGGATGGATCTTTCCACAACAACGGCAGCCTATGGGCATAAGTATATTTTCTTGTATATGGGAGGCTTTATGATCGCCATTGCCCTTGAAAAATGGAATTTGCATAAACGGATTGCCTTGTTCATTATTGATGCTGTAGGGAGCAACATCCAACGGATTGTTTTGGGCTTTATGTTGGCAACGGCTTTTTTGTCTATGTGGATTTCAAATACGGCAACTTCTGTGATGATGCTTCCAATCGGTATTTCCATTGTGAAACAGCTAAATGAAAACCCTCTGGTCTCTGAAAATGAAAGCTCCGCTTTTGGTAAAATGTTAATGCTGGCCATTGCCTACAGCGCCTCAATTGGAGGGATTGCCACACTAATTGGGACACCTCCAAACTTGGTGTTAGCAGGCGTGATCAGTGAAATATATGGGGTAGAAATTAGTTTTCTTCAGTGGTTCGTATTTGGTTTTCCCGTGAGTTTGATTTTGCTGTTTAGTGCGTGGTTTTTTCTTACCCGAATCGCTTTTAGTGTTGAGATGGAAGAATTTCCTGGAGGCCGAGAGGAAATCAAACGCCTTCAATTGGAATTGGGACCCATGGCATATGAAGAAAAAGTGGTTGCGGCCCTCTTTGGACTTACTGCTTTTTGTTGGATTTCACGGTCTTATTTGTTGCAGCCCATTTTTCCCGCCTTAGATGATACGATTATTGCACTTTTCTTCGGAATCCTTTTGTTTCTTTTCAACGCGCAAAAAAAAGGAGAAAAAATCTTGCATTGGGAAGAAGCCGTCAGAATGCCATGGGGTATTATTATTCTTTTTGGAGGGGGAATGGCTTTGGCAAAAGGTTTTGACAGCAGTGGATTGGCAGTATGGATTGGAAACCAACTCAATGCCATTCAGGGAATGTCTTTAATACTTATCGTGTTGTTTGTGATTGCAATGGTTAATTTCCTAACGGAAATAACATCGAATCTGGCCACGACAGCTATGTTGTTGCCCATTTTGGCACCATTGGCGCTTCAATTGGATGTGCACCCCTTTATTCTTATGGTGGGCGCTGCTACTGCAGCTTCTTGTGCATTCATGTTGCCCGTGGCCACACCACCTAATGCTGTTGTTTTTGGATCGGGCTATCTTAAAATTGCCGATATGGTGCGTGTTGGGGTTGGGTTAAATATCTACTCTATTGTATTACTATGGATAACTGTTTATTTTCTACTCCCTATTCTATGGGGAATCGATATTCATCACTTTTGAAATAAACTTACTTTTATCATTCTATGACTTTCCTCGTTTGCGCTAGATTATGAAGTCTTAAACAGATTTACATGTGCTTCAACTTTGAATAATTAGGGGAGCAACTTATGATGACAAAAAGTTTATACGATTGTAGTATTGCCATTTAATGTGTTTAAACATCTCCCTTTAAGCATCTTGTAAAAAAAGGAAAATCATCTGTTACTACATAATAATAGATCCCTCCGGGAAATTCTGGAGTTACACCAAATCGTCCGTTGCATTGGTCTAAATCTCCAAGCCCCGCAACATATTCATAATCTTGAGTAAAAGCGCCCATCGGAATTGGTGTATTTAGATTGGTGGTCCCCTGAGCAGGCCC
>CALITN010000157.1 GCA_938041595.1 uncultured Flavobacteriaceae bacterium
GACTTGCCGTTCAATTGCTTTGGGCTTCAGTTTATCTGCTTTGGTGAAGATGAGGTAAAAAGGAATCTGTTGCGACCCCAACCAAGCAATGAATTCGATATCTATAGGCTGAGCAGGGTGTCGTATATCTAGCAGTACAAAGGCAAGAACAAGTTGACTGCGCTCTCGGAAATAGGTTTCTATATAGGCCTGAAATTTCTTTTTTTGTGTTTTCGAAACCCGAGCATACCCATAGCCTGGTAAATCCACCAAAAACCATTGCTCATTGATAAGAAAATGATTAATGAGCTGTGTTTTACCGGGTCTTGATGAGGTCTTTGCAAGCCTTTTTTGGTTGCAAAGCGCATTGATTAATGACGATTTTCCAACATTAGATCTTCCGATAAAAGCAAATTCAGGACGGTTGCCGGAAGGACATTTTTGAACGTCTGTATTACTAATGGTGAATTGGGCAGATTTGATCTGCATGAGCGTTTAGATTTGGCTATTTTGAAACCATTCCATAACGATTTCATTAAAGCGATCTGGATGCTCCATCATGGGAGCATGACCACACTTGTCGATCCAATACAACGTAGAGTTGGGGAGAAGTTTATGAAATTCCTCAGCAACGTTGGGCGGGGTTACAATGTCTTGTTCTCCCCAAATGATGGCCGTGGGCGTATTCATATTAGGAAGGTCTTTGGACATGTTATGGCGGATGGCACTTTTAGCAATAGCCAAGGTCTTAACCAGTTTGTTGCGGTCATTTACGGTTTCAAACACTTCATCCACAATCTCTTTGGTGGCTATCTTAGAATCGTAGAATACTTCTTCGCTTTTGGTTTTGATATATTGATAGTCACCCCGTTTTGGATAACCATCACCCATGGAATTTTCATAAAGCCCAGAGCTTCCAGTGATAATGAGCCCTTTGACAACTTCTGGATGCATCTTAGTGTAGAGAAGGCCAATATGTCCGCCAAGGGAATTCCCTAGTAACACAACATCTTTGAGTTCCATAAATTCGATAAATCCATGCAAATATTCAGCAAACGCTTTTACTGTTGTTTTTAACAAAGGGCGATCATAAACAGGGAGTTCGGGGATAATAACACGATAATTATAATTCGTGAAGTATGAAAAGACCCCTTCGAAATTGCTGAGACCTCCCATCAATCCGTGGAGGATGATTATGGGTTGCCCAGTACCATCGGCTATATATCGATAGCCACTTTTTTCAATGATTTGATTTTTCATCCGCTCTTGTCCTGTCCGAAGGCAAATATAGAGAATTAGAACATTAATAAGCCTTCCAATTGTCAAAACCCAACAAATCGCTAGGGTGGTAAAAGTTATCAACAAAGTGGTAAATAGTGGTAAAATGTGGTAATTAATTTTTATTTTTGATCAAATAATGGTCTAAAAAGCTTAAGTGCAGCATTTTATAGGTACATATGAATGTAAAGTGGATGTCAAGGGTCGGATCATGATCCCGGTGGCGTTAAAAAAGCAGTTGTCGGCAGTTGTCAGCAAAGGCTTTGTTTTGAAGCGTGCCGTGTTCAATAGTTGCCTTGAGCTTTACCCGATGCGGGAGTGGGAGCATTTGATGGCCAAGATCAATAAGCTCAATCGATTTAATAAAAAGAATATAGATTTCATTCGTCGTTTTACGGCGGGAGTAAAAATGGTTGAAGTGGATGCTTCAGGGCGTTTGCTCATACCTAAGGATTTGCTGGTTCATGCCAGTATCCAAAAAGAAGTAGTGGTTTCTTCTGCGGTTAATATTCTAGAGATTTGGGATAAAGGCCAATACGAGGCTGCTATTGACGCCGCTACATTGGATTTTGGGGCATTGGCCGAGGAAGTAATGGGAGATCAAGATGATGATGACCTATCATAAACCAGTTTTGCTCGATGAGGCTATGGAGGGATTGATGATCCGTCCTTCAGGGGTTTATGTGGATGTGACCTTTGGGGGAGGGGGTCACTCGCGAGCCATTTTGGATCAGTTGGATACCAACGGTAAGCTTTATGGGTTTGATCAAGATGTGGACGCACAGGCCAATGCGCTTGAGGACATTAGATTCGATTTAATTCCAGCTAATTTTTCTTTTTTAAAACAATATCTCAAATTCAAAGGGGTTACTCAAGTCCACGGGATTTTGGCGGATTTTGGAGTGTCTTCGCATCAGTTTGATAGTGATGCCCGTGGTTTTTCTACCCGTTTCGACGGACCATTGGATATGCGAATGAATATAGGTCAAGAGGTCAGTGCGGCATCAGTAGTGAATACCTATTCGGAGTCGCAGTTGGGGAGTATTTTTAGGACTTATGGAGAAATCCGCAACGCGCACAGAATAGCTTCGGCTATTGTCAAACAACGGCAAGAGCAGTCTTTTCACACGACAAAACAACTTCGTGATTTAGTAGCGGAACTGGTTCCAGAGCGTTTTCTCAATAAAAATTTAGCCCAAGTATTTCAAGCCATTCGTATTGAAGTTAATCAAGAATTGGAAGTGTTGAAGCAATTCCTGGAACAGTCAGCGGAAGTGTTGATTCCTGGAGGGCGATTGGTTTGTATTTCCTATCACTCTTTAGAGGATCGCCTGGTCAAGCGATTTATTCGAGAGGGACGATTCGAGGGAACGGCAGTCGTAGATTTTTATGGGAATAAAGAATGCCCCTTTAAAAAAGTAGGAGGGCTGGTGGTGCCAAATAAAGCGGAAATAGCAGTGAATAACCGTGCACGTAGTGCCAAAATGCGAATTGCGGAAAAACAATGAAACAGATCCTTGCATTTTTAAATATGGAGTTTTTGCTCAAAGAGGGTGGGCTTCGCAATTGGCGACTCATTTTTACTTTATCCCTCTTAGCGATGATTATGATTGAAAGCGGGCATCGTGCGGATCGTAAAATCTTTGAAATCGCTCAATTGAATGAAGAGTTAAAAGCCTTGAAGAGTCAATTTGTAGAAAACCGCTCGAACCTCATGCGATTGAAAATGGAAACTAAAGTGGCGGCTGTTTTAGAGCAAAATGGCGTAAAGCCTTCCGAGGAGCCTCCTATGAAAATAATTATAGATTAAGATGGAAAACACCTCGCAAACTAAAATCATGTATCGCGTCTATTTTATGGCGATAGGGATTCTGTTGTTTGCTTTGACTTTGGTTGGGAAGTTATTTTA
>CALITN010000158.1 GCA_938041595.1 uncultured Flavobacteriaceae bacterium
CAATTGGTTCCACACAATGCCATTGCCATTGTACAAGTAAACGACTTTGTAGAGTTAAGCCCTGCTTTTGACAATAACCAAATACTGCGCTATTGGAAAAACCATTTTCCTGATTTGGAAAGCACCCTTTCTTCGCTGACCCCTTCAGAACCCAGTAACGGTGATCTATATGTTTTTTCCCCTCAAGGAAAAGAAACCTATGCTACAACTTATATTGGTAAAAAAACGGAAAACGATACTCTCCCTAATGCCAATGCCAAATTGAAACAATATGAGGGCGTACAGATCCATCAATCAGAAGATCTTATTTTTGAAGCTACGGTCGGAAGTTTAGAATTGCGCTCCACGACGCTTTTGGCCCTTGAGAATTGCATTCGCAATTTCACCCAAAACAACAATCAATCAGCTGATCCCGGATTTAATAACCTAAAGGAAAGTCTTAATAGTGGAAGTCCTGTCAATCTTCTGATTCAGCCAGGCACAAATGCTCTTAATCGGGTCTTGTTCCCCGATGCCCCTTTCATCAAAAACAAAATAAACGGTTGGCTAGCCTTTGATATGGAAATTGAAGAACCCTTAGAATGGGACGGCATCGGACTGCTGAACGACTCCATTGCCAACCCCATCAACTGGATGCAGTCACTGGAACGAAAAGCAAGTGAACTGCCTAAAGTAGCCCCTGAAAAAATGGATGCTTTCTTCTCTTTTCCAGTAAGCAATATGGCACAATTGGAGACCAATTTTAGACGCTTTAGCCAATTGCAAAATATGGCCCTAAAACAAGTTGACCTAAGAGCACTGTCTTTGGTCGATGAACTGGGATGGCTGCGCTACCGGGATCAGATGGCTCTTTTGATGCATCTCAATAGCTTGGAGAATAATTTTCCTCTCCTTACCGAAAAGAATAATGAAAAAACCTATCGTGGAGCGCGTTATTTCAAAATTCGCTTACCGGAGACCATTAGCAAACTAAGTAAAGCTTTTGGGCAGACCAAAGTATTGCAGTGGAGTGCTTTATTGGATAACTATGTCTTGTTTGCCGAAAGTGAAGACCTTATAAAACATATTATTTCCAATTATAGAGACGGGCGCGTTTTGGATAAAAGTACTGCCTATCAAGACCTTTCTGACGCCTTTTCCAGTCGTGGTTCGTTCCTTTGGGTTGCAGCTACCGAAACTTTGTTTGACGCTACTAAATTTCCTTCCAAATCTTATCCATTAGTAGCCCTCCAAGGAGTTGGAGAAACTGATTTTACGCATTTGCATTTTCGATTTGGCAACATGCGTGCCAAAAAAGAACAAGGTCGGGTCGTTTCTACAGCAAATTTCAGCGTAAAAAGTCCGATTGCATTAGGGCCACAATGGCTTAAAAATCACCGCACCAAAGGAATGGATGTGGTAGTTCAAGACGTACAAAACACGCTGTACCTCTTTTCCAGTCAAGGGAATCTCTATTGGAAAAAAGATTTGAAAGAGCCTATCATCGGCCCAATTCAACAAGTTGATTTATACAAAAATAAAAGATGGCAGATGGCTTTCCGAACTCAGAAGTACCTCTATATTCTGGATCGTAATGGCAAAGAAGTCAAGCCCTTTAAAATCAAACTTCCTGCCTCTGAAAAGCCCCTGCCCCTTGCCGTTTTCGATTACGATAATAATAAGAACTATCGTTTCGTGTTAGCACAGGACAAACGTTTGTTGATGTATGATAAAAATGGAAAAAGGGTCAAAGGTTTTACACGAAGCAAGCTCAAGGCACCACTTGTTCATCCGCCCAAGCATGCGCGTATCAAAAAGAAAGACTATCTACTTCTCCAACGGGACAATGGAACTCTTGGTATCTTAAACCGAATGGGTAAAGACCGTATCCCGCTGCAACAAAAGCTCAATTTTAGTGGCAATCAAGTGTATCAGTATCTCGACACCTTTACCACTACCGATCTGGAGGGCCACCTTGTACAAATTGATACTCGTGGAAACATTATCAAAAGTCCTTATGAACTGAAGCCTGGCCATCAAATTGATGCAACCAATAAATCATTAGTGACCCTTTCAGAAAACAACCTGAACATCAAAGGAATTCCCGTAACCCTTCCGTATGGCAACTATACCGCACCTAAAATATTTTACCTCAACAATACGCTATACATCACTACCACAGACACCGAATCTCAAAAGGTATATCTATATTATAGTAATGCTACTCCGGTAGCAAATTTTCCTGTATACGGGGTAGGTGCCGCGGACATTAGTTTGGATCAAAAGAAAAAGACCCAACTGGTGGTCACTGCAGAAAATAACGGGTTATTGATTTACCAGATCAATCGCTAATTCGACTTCAAACTGTTTTTGAAAATGGTGCAAAATTCGGTCTTGCACATCTTTTACTGCAACTTCTTTCCCTAGCTCTTTCGCTAGAGAAGTCACTCCTTTTCCTTGAATTCCACAGGGTATGATATACTCAAAATGTGGTAGATGGGTATTGACATTCAGAGCAAAACCATGCATGGTCACCCAGCGACTAGCACGTACTCCCATAGCACAGATTTTCCGAGCAAATGGCGTTCCAACGTCCAACCATACCCCTGTTTCTCCCGAACTTCTTGTGGCACTCAATCCATAATCCCCAAGGGTTGCGATGATCACTTCCTCCAGAGTGCGAAGGTAGCGATGAATATCTGTAAAAAAATGATCGAGATCCAAAATTGGATAGCCCACAATTTGCCCAGGGCCATGATACGTAATATCTCCTCCCCGGTTGCTTTTGTAAAAGGCTATTCCTTGTTGTGCCAGTTGTTCCTCATTCAACAAAAGATGCTCTATTTTCCCACTTTTGCCTAAGGTAAATACGGGAGTATGCTCGACAAACAAGAAATAATTGGGTGTCATTTGTGGGGTTTCCGTATGGCGGTTTGCTTTTTTCAAATCAATAATCCCCTGAAACAATTCCTCTTGATAGTCCCAGCATTCTTTGTAAGACTGCTGGCCTAAATCTTGCACACGAACGGTTTTGTTTACTTCCAAAATCAGAATCTATTGGGATTGTTTAGAATTACCAGAGCAGCAATTACGCCTGGCACCCAACCACAAAGAGTCAGAATAAATACAATAACAAGTGAGCCGCACCCTTGATCGAACACAGCCAAGGGGGGAAAGAAAATGGAAAGTACTACACGCCAAAAGCTCATAAATAGGTTTTTTCAAAGATAGGAATTTTAGTTCCTATTGTCCGTCAATCCGTATCTTTGCCCAAATTCAATCATCCTATGAGTGCACTTTCGGAACAAGAACAGGTTCGCAGAGAAAAACGAAACAGCCTACGAGCTATGGGAATCAATCCCTACCCGGCCGCTTTATTCCCTGTTGATCATACTTCGAAACAGATCAAAGCCGATTTTGTAGAAGCAAAAGAAGTGGTGGTTGCTGGACGGCTTATGTCCCGTCGCATTCAAGGAAAAGCCAGTTTTGCTGAATTACAAGACGGTGAGGGTCGTATTCAGGTATATTTCAATCGTGACGAGATTTGCCCTGGCGAAGACAAAACTGCCTATAATGAAGTGTATAAAAAACTCCTCGATATCGGCGATATTATCGGGATTCATGGCAGCCTTTTTACCACTCAAGTGGGAGAACCCACCATTAAAGTACATTCTTTTGAGGTACTGAATAAAACCTTGCGTCCTCTGCCACTTCCTAAAACAGATGCCGAGGGAAACAGTTATGATGCATTCAACGATCCCGAACAACGCTACCGCCAACGCTATGTTGATTTGATCGTAAATCCCAAAGTAAAAGATACCTTTCTAAAGCGTACCAAAATCACCCAAAGTATTCGTTCGTTCTTTAATCAAAAGGGATATTTGGAGGTGGAAACTCCTATTTTGCAAACCATCCCGGGAGGAGCAGCGGCTCGTCCGTTTGTGACGCATCACAATGCACTCAATATTCCATTATACCTCCGTATCGCCAACGAATTATATCTAAAACGATTGATTGTCGGTGGATTTGACGGTGTGTATGAATTTGCTAAAGACTTTCGCAATGAAGGCATGGATCGCACCCACAATCCAGAATTTACTGTTATGGAACTCTATGTGGCTTACAAAGACTATTTCTGGATGATGGAAACCACAGAGACATTGCTAGAACAAGTGGCAAAGGAAGCTACAGGTAGCGCAATGGTAACCGTAGGAAACCACAGTATTGATTTCAAAGCACCCTACCCACGAGTACCTATTTTGGAAGCCATTCATACCCATACAGGAATTGATGTTTCTGAAATGAACGAAGAGCAACTTCGCGAAACTGCCAGAGATTTAGGACTTGAAGTTGATGATAGTATGGGCGAAGGCAAATTGATCGATGAGATTTTTGGGGAAAAATGTGAACACCACTACATCCATCCTACCTTTATTATTGACTACCCCAAATCTATGAGTCCACTGACCAAAGAACACCGGAGCAATCCAAAGCTGACCGAACGATTTGAACTGATGGTCAATGGGAAAGAATTGGCCAATGCCTATTCGGAATTAAACGACCCGATTGACCAACGAGAACGTTTTGAAGAACAGCTTGCACTCTCGGAAAAAGGAGACGACGAAGCCATGTTTATCGATCAAGATTTTCTGCGTTCTCTGGAATACGGCATGCCTCCCACTTCTGGTATTGGTATCGGAATCGATCGGCTCTGTATGTTGCTTACCAACAATAGCTCTATCCAAGAAGTTTTGTTTTTCCCGCAAATGAAACCCGAACAAAAAGCCATAGCATTGACCGCGGAAGAAAAAATCGTTTTGGATCTTTTGAAAAAAGAAAGCCCGGTTGCACTTACAGTGCTAAAGGAAAATACTGGCTTGAGCAACAAAAAATGGGACTCCGGCATCAAAGGGTTGACAGCCAAAAAATTGGCGACAGTAACCAAAGACGATACAGGGCTTTGGGTTAACTTTATTTCTTAAATGCAATAAGCCATTCAATCCACCTCATAAAGAGGCTCGCTTTGGTTCCGTTTATTTGGTTTTCAACCAGTCCTCAAAAGCCGTTAGTGTAAAGGCTATGTCTTCATCTGTTAGGGCATCATTTAAGAAATAACTTTCA
>CALITN010000159.1 GCA_938041595.1 uncultured Flavobacteriaceae bacterium
ATTCTTCCGCTATGTGGATTGGGTGCTTACAGTACCATTGATGTGTGTTGAGTTTTATTTAATCTTAAAAGCTGCCGGTGCTACAAAAGGATTGATGTGGAAATTGATTTTCGCTTCTGTTGTTATGCTAGTTACTGGATATTTCGGAGAAGCTGTTTACACTACTGGCGCAGGTCCAGCAACATGGGGAGCTTTATCAGGTGCAGCTTATTTTTACATTTTGTATGAAGTATGGGCTGGTGGAGCGGCTAAGTTAGCAGCTTCAGCAGGTGGTGCAGTACAAAGTGCACACCAAACACTGGTAAAATTTGTATTTATCGGATGGGCAATTTATCCAATTGGATATATGGCCGGTACTGAAGGATGGTACTCAGGTATCTTCGGAGGTCTTCCCATGGATGTGATTTACAATATTGGTGACGCCATCAATAAGATTGGTTTTGGTTTAGTAGTTTACAACCTAGCGGTTGCCTCTAAAGCATAATTCCTTTGATGGGAAAAATTTGCAAAAGAAAAGAAAAAGAAAAACATCGCTCTTCGGAGCGATTTTTTTTTACATCCTGTTGGGAGCATTAATCCCCAACAAACTGCAGGCAGCAGCAATAGTTTCACCGACCTTTTGAGACAATAACACGCGCATCACCAATAAGGATTGGTTGGTCTCCCCAAGAATGGAAATATTCTGATAGAAGGAATTAAAACGCTTCACCAATTCATACACAAAGTTAGCAATCAAAGCGGGGCTGTGTTGAGCGGCAGCTTGTTGTAATACTTCGGGATAACTTAAAAGCTGTTTTAAAATCGCCTTCTCTTTCGGATCTAAGGTCACAGAGCTCTCAAGACTCATTTTAAGCCCTTTTGGAGCCTTTCTAAGGATGGATTGGATTCGTGCGTAGGTGTATTGAATAAAAGGCCCTGTATTGCCGTTAAAATCAACTGAAGCTTCTGGATCAAACAAAATTCGCTTTTTAGGATCCACCTTGAGGATGAAATACTTTAGCGCGCCAAGACCTATGTCGCGATACAATTGTTCCTTTTCTTGTTCAGAAAGCGCATCGAGTTTTCCATGTTGTTCAGAAATTTCTTTTGCCGTGGCTTCCATCTGCACCATCAGGTCATCAGCATCTACTACAGTCCCTTCACGGCTTTTCATCTTCCCTGAGGGCAAGTCAACCATTCCATAGCTAAGATGATAGAGTGATTCGGCCCAAGCGTATCCCAGCTTTTTGAGAATTAAAAACAAGACCTTAAAGTGATAGTCTTGCTCATTTCCCACTGTGTATACCATTCCCTGAATTTCGGGATGATCCTTTACTCGTTGGGAAGCGGTACCCAAGTCCTGTGTCATGTACACGGCCGTCCCGTCGGAACGTAAGAGTAATTTTTCGTCTAAACCTTCAGCAGTTAGATCAACCCAGATTGAGCCATCGTTTTTTGCATAAAAAATGCCTTTAGAAATACCTTCTTCGATAATCGATTTCCCCAACAAATAGGTGTCGCTTTCGTAATAATAAGAATCAAACGAAACCCCTAAATCTCGATAGGTTTTTTCAAAACCTTCATAAACCCATCCATTCATCGTTTCCCAGAGGTTTCGCACTTCCGAATCGTTAGCTTCCCATCGACGGAGCAATTCTTGTGCTGCTACGAAAAGAGGAGCTTGTTGGGCGGCCTCTTTTTCAGTTTTCCCTTGGGTTATCAACTCCTGAATTTCTGCTTTGTATTTCAGATCAAAAAGAACATAGTACTTTCCAACCAATTGATCGCCTTTGAGTTGAGCAGAAGTAGGCGTTTCTCCATTACCAAAAAGTTGCCATGCCAACATTGACTTGCAAATATGAATACCCCGGTCATTGATGATTTGGGTTTTGATCACTTTTTTCCCTGCAGCTTCAATGATTTTTGCCACCGAATAGCCCAATAGGTTGTTTCGTATATGCCCCAAGTGTAACGGCTTGTTGGTATTGGGAGAAGAATATTCCACCATTACCGTTTCACTGGATTCTGTTGGAGAATGATGCCCATAGGACGCATCGTTTCTAATTTGATTAAGAAAATCGAGGTAAAACGAATCTGAAATACTTAGGTTTAGAAAACCCTTTACGAGGTTGAAGGAACGAACCCAAGAACATTCCTTGACTAGGTAAGCACCCAACTGATCACCCAAGGCTTGCGGAGCAGAACGAGTGACTTTCAGAAGAGGGAACAACACCAAAGTGCGATCGCCTTCAAATTCACTACGAGTGACTTGAAAGTCCAGATTTTGCGCTGGAAGCGAAAAAGTAGATGCTAAAAATTCGTTAACGTATTTTGCAAGTTGCGTATCTAAGCTGTTCATAGGCGGGGCAAAGATAAATATATTGTTGGACAGAACACAGTCTCCATGGGATTGCCGTATCTTTAAAATAAAAATGCTGATTAATAATTCCTATAACGAACCCAAAGTGACTGAAGCCATTGGGGCATTGGTCGGGCCACCCTTCAAGCTAAGTCAACGTTGGCAACTAGGAGGCATTGGCTCTCCCAAGTTGATTATCTCTCAAGCTAGTATTGAAATTCACAACTTGCTTGTTTTGGATCACAACACCAACAGTTGCAATATTGAGTTGCGTCCCAAAGGAATTATTGTTCGATTTCGAAGTTTACTTGAAACTTATGCCTTGGTTATTCCCTATTACAAACTTCAACTTTACAAAGGAAAGGCAAGTGAATACTCCGTATATATGGATCAGTACTTCATAAAAGTATACGCCAACGATAGTGTGCATAAATTTTTCCGGAAACTACGGAATGAAAAAAGTAAAAACACTCCACCCTCGGTAGAGGATCTGTAGCTTACTTTTGGATCGTACGTTGTGTAGCCCCAGTATAAACTTGTCGAGGGCGACCGATGGGTTCGTTTTGCAGACGCATCTCACGCCATTGGGCAATCCAACCTGGAAGACGACCCAATGCAAACATTACCGTAAACATTTCCGTAGGAATTCCCATTGCTCGGTAGATGATTCCCGAATAAAAATCAACATTCGGATAAAGCTTACGATCTACAAAATAAGGATCGCTTAGGGCTTGTTGCTCCAACCCTTTGGCTATATCCAAAATTGGATCGTGAATACCCAAATCGTTGAGTACTTCGTCCGCTGCCTTTTTGATGATTTTAGCCCGTGGATCAAAGTTTTTATACACGCGATGTCCAAAGCCCATCAATCGGAAAGGATCGTTTTTATCTTTGGCTTTTTCCATGTATTTGGCCGTGTCTCCACCGTCTGCTTTTATCGCTTCCAGCATTTCTATGACCGCTTGGTTAGCCCCTCCATGAAGAGGCCCCCAAAGAGCTGATATGCCGGCAGAAATAGAGGCAAATAGCCCGGCATGGGAAGAACCCACGATACGAACCGTAGACGTAGAGCAATTTTGTTCGTGGTCTGCATGAAGGATTAATAATTTATTTAGGGCGTTGATGACTACTGGATTGGAGCTGTAGTCTTGGTGTGGCTTTTTAAACATCATATGTGCCACGTTCTCAATATAGGACAAGGAGGTATTGGCATAGTTCAAAGGCAATCCTTTGACCTTTCGGTGGGTCCAAGCACACAAAATGGGAAACTTGGCCAATAACATAATGATTGCCTCAAACATTTCCTGTTCAGAGTTTACATCTACCGAAGAGGGATTAAAGGCTATCAACCCAGAAGTCAAGGAAGACAGAATTCCCATAGGATGCGCTGCCTTTGGAAAGCTTTTTAGTATGGATTTTAAATCCTCATCTACATAGGAGTCGTCATGGATTTTTTGTTCCAAACTCTGTAAGGTTTCCTTGGATGGCAACTCACCAAAAATCAGCAGATAAGCCACCTCAATAAAGCTGGCATTTTCGGCCAAATCTTCGATGCTATAGCCGCGATACCTCAGGACACCTTCCTCACCGTTAAGAAATGTAATCTCACTTTGACAAGATCCTGTGTTCTTATATCCTGGGTCAAGGGTAATTAGTCCCGTCTGAGCACGCAAAAGTTTGATATCTATTCCGTATTCGTCTTCAGATCCTTTGACCAATGGAAATTCATAGGTATTGTCGTTGTAGGTGAGTTTTACATTTCCTTCCATAAGGCTTTCAGTTTTGATTCTTTTTTATTTTAATCGTATGGTAAACGCTTTTTCTTTCGGATAATAGGCTTGAGCTTCCAATTCTTCTTCAATACGAAGTAGTTGGTTGTATTTCGCCATTCGATCACTTCTACTAGCCGATCCTGTTTTGATTTGCCCCGTATTCAACGCCACAGCCAAATCGGCAATGGTGTTGTCTTCCGTTTCTCCGGAACGGTGTGACATGACTGAGGTATAGCCAGCTTTGTGTGCCATATTTACCGCGGCAATTGTTTCTGTAAGTGTACCAATCTGGTTTACTTTTATCAAAATAGAATTTGCTATTCCTTCTTCGATTCCTCTGGAAAGACGCGTTACATTGGTTACAAACAAATCATCTCCAACCAATTGGACGCTATCACCTACTTTGTCGGTAAGAGACTTCCATCCTTCCCAATCATTTTCATCCATTCCATCTTCGATGGAAATAATCGGATATTTCTGGGATAGTTCGGTCAGGTATTGGGCTTGTTCCTCAGAACTGCGCTTTACGCCTTCGGCACCTTCAAAGAGCGAATAGTCATAAACGCCATCTTTATAAAATTCTGCGGCAGCACAATCCAAAGCAATCATCACTTCTTCTCCCGCTTTATATCCAGCGTTTGTAATGGCTTTGATGATCGTGTCAAGGGCATCTTCTGTACCGTCTAATGTAGGGGCAAAACCACCCTCGTCTCCAACGGCTGTACTCAGATTGCGATCGTGTAATACTTTTTTTAGATGGTGAAAAATCTCCGTTCCCATCTGCATGGCTTTGGAGAAAGAATCAGCAGCAACAGGCATCACCATAAACTCTTGAAAAGCAATGGGTGCATCAGAGTGTGATCCACCATTGATAATATTCATCATCGGTACAGGAAGCGTATTGGCACTAACTCCTCCAATATAACGATACAAAGGCATCCCCAATTCGTTGGCAGCGGCTTTTGCCACAGCCAGGGAAACACCAAGGATCGCATTGGCGCCCAACTTTGATTTGTTGGCTGTACCGTCAAGGTCAATCATCAACTGATCAATTTTGTTCTGTTCAAACACAGACTGCCCTACTACAGCCGTCGCAATTTGATCGTTTACATTGGAAACGGCATTGGAAACACCTTTCCCCATAAAACGATCACCACCGTCGCGAAGCTCTACGGCTTCGTGTTCCCCAGTGGAGGCTCCAGATGGGACTGCAGCGCGCCCTAAAATTCCGTTTTCTGTCACAACATCTACTTCAACAGTTGGATTTCCTCGGGAGTCGAGGATCATTCGGGCATGTACTTTTACAATAATACTCATGGTTTAAATTCGGTTTGGTTTTGGTTATTGTTTTATGGTTTCAATGAATTGGTCAAAAAGATAAATCGAGTCGTTGGGACCTGGAGCTGCTTCGGGATGGTATTGAACTGAGAAGCATTTTTTGTTTTTAATGGCAATCCCCGCAACGGTCTTATCATTCAAATGTTCGTGTGTAATTTCAATCTCTGGATGGGCCTCCACTGCTTCGCGCTCAACGGCAAATCCGTGATTCTGCGAAGTGATTTCACCCTTTCCTGTTTTTAAATTGATCACCGGATGATTGATTCCTCTATGACCGTTGAACATTTTATACGTTGGTATCCCATTGGCAAGGGCAATTACTTGGTGCCCCAAGCATATTCCAAACAAGGGTTGATCGTTTTCTAAAATAGCCTTAGCTGTTTGCTGTGCAACAGTGAGTGGCTGTGGGTCGCCGGGTCCATTGGAAATAAAATAACCATCAGGATTCCAAGCGGCTAAGGTTTCATAAGGGGTGTCGTAAGGAAATACCTTAATGTAAGCATCCCGACTCGCTAAATGATTGAGGATATTGCGCTTTACCCCAAGGTCTAGGGCCGCAATTTTGAGACTAGCCTCTGGGTTGCCAACAAAATAAGGCTCTTTAGTTGATACTTTTGAAGCCAGTTCCAGTCCATCCATTGAAGGAGTTTCTTGAAGCTGCTTTTGAAGTTCGTCCAAGCGATCTATTTCGGTTGTGATTACAGCATTCTGTGCCCCATTGTCCCGGATATAGTTCACTAAAGCACGGGTATCTACATCAGAGATTGCTACCAGTTTGTTTTCTTCCAGATAATTCAAGAGCGAATCCGTAGCACCCACACGCGAGTGCTCATAGCTAAAGTTTTTACAAATAAGTCCCGCAATCATAATTTGATCGGCTTGGGCTTCTGTATCAAGGACACCGTAATTCCCAATATGGGCGTTGGTTGTCACCATCAGTTGCCCAAAATAGGAAGGGTCTGTGAAAATTTCTTGGTAACCTGTCATTCCAGTGTTGAAGCAAATTTCTCCAAAACTACTTCCAGTTACCCCTACTGCTTTTCCAAAAAATTGGGTGCCGTCTGCTAAAAGAACCAAGGCACGTTTTCTTTCCTTATACTTCATAAGTCGTTGCAAATATAAATCATAATCACAAAAAAAGGATAAACTTGAAGTTTATCCTTTTGTTAAATGGTTTCAAAAAAGAGAGTGCTTCGATGTTTGATTCATCTGCATCAAAATCAGTCTTCTTTTTTGGTTTCTGTTTCTGCTGCCTCTGGAGTTTCAGCTTCTGGAGCTTGTGCCGGAGTAGCTTCGGGCGCGGCAGCTTCGGGTGCGGCAGCTGCTTTCTTAGCACGGCTTCGTCTTGATTTTTTCTTCTCTGGCTTCTGGGTTTCATAAACTTCGTTAAAGTCTACCAACTCAATCATAGCCATTGCAGCATTATCTCCGAGGCGATTCCCTAGCTTAATGATTCGAGTGTATCCCCCAGGACGATCACCTATTTTATCCGAAATGTTTCGGAAAAGTTCAGTGACTGCTGTTTTGTCACGAAGTGCACTAAAAGCCAATCGACGGTTATGGGTCGTGTCATTTTTGGATTTCGTAACCAAGGGCTCTATAAACTGCTTGAGCGCTTTGGCTTTGGTTACCGTGGTATTGATTCTTTTATGTTCGATGAGAGAACAAGCCATATTGGCCAGCATCGATTTGCGATGGGCTGTTTTACGCCCTAAATGCATTACTTTTTTTCCGTGTCTCATGGTCTGTCAATAATAAGTGTTGCCTCTTTATTCCTTGTCGAGTTTGTACTTGGATAAATCCATACCAAACGTCAACCCTTTAAGGACAACAAGTTCTTCAAGTTCTGTCAACGATTTCTTTCCGAAATTGCGGAACTTCATTAAATCATTTTTGTTGTAGGATACCAAATCTCCTAGTGTTTCAACTTCAGCGGCTTTCAAACAGTTCAAGGCACGAACCGAAAGATCCATGTCGATCAATTTTGTTTTCAAAAGCTGACGCATGTGAAGGGATTCTTCATCATATGTTTCTGTCTGAGCGATTTCATCTGACTCCAGTGTGATACGCTCATCAGAGAATAACAAGAAGTGATGAATCAAGGTTTTGGCCGCCTCAGTCAGCGCATCTTTAGGATGAATAGAACCATCCGTAATAATTTCAAAAACCAATTTTTCATAATCGGTCTTCTGCTCAACACGGAAGTTCTCAATACTATATTTTACATTTTTTACCGGAGTGAAGATCGAATCGATGGCAATGACACCAAGGGGTGCATTGACTTTTTTATTCTCTTCAGCAGGCACGTATCCACGTCCTTTTTCGATGGTCAATTCAATATTCATTTGAACTGATTTTTCAAGATTGCAAATCACCAAATCGGGATTCAATACTTGAAAACCAGAAGTGAACTTTTGAATATCCGCCGCTTTGAGTTGATCTTGTCCACTGATATTAAGCGTTACACTTTCTTCCTCCATGTCTTCGATTTGACGCTTAAAACGAACTTGTTTTAGATTGAGGATAATTTCAGTAACGTCTTCTACCACGCCAGGAATCGTAGAAAACTCATGCTCTACCCCATCAATTTTGATAGACGTAATTGCAAATCCTTCCAATGAAGAAAGCAATACACGGCGTAATGCATTCCCTACAGTCAACCCGTAACCAGGTTCTAGAGGGCGAAATTCGAATTTACCTTCGAATTCCGAGGAATCAATCATGATTACCTTATCGGGTTTTTGAAAATTCAATATTGCCATAGTTGTTCGTTCGGTTAGGGATTATTTAGAATACAATTCTACGATGAGTTGTTCTTTGATATTTTCAGGAATTTGTAATCGCTCTGGTGTTGTTACAAAAGTTCCCTCTTTGGTATCCCCATTCCAGGTCAACCATTCATACACTGCTGCATGAGCATCCAAAGAATCTTGAATGGCTTGCAACGATTTGGATTTTTCACGAACACCAATTACATCACCAGGTCGAAGCTGGTAAGAAGGGATGTTTACAATTTCGCCATTTACTGTAATGTGTCGATGTGATACCAACTGACGAGCGCCGGAACGGGATCGGGAAATTCCTAAGCGGAATACCGTGTTATCCAATCGTGATTCACACATTTGTAACAAAACTTCACCCGTAACGCCTTTGCTACGGTTTGCTTTTTCAAAAAGGTTTCTAAATTGACGCTCTAAAATACCATAGGTATATTTGGCTTTTTGCTTCTCCATTAGCTGGATGGCATATTCTGATTTTTTTCCTCTTCGACGGGTATTCCCATGTTGTCCTGGAGGATAGTTTCTCTTTTCGAAAGATTTGTCAGAGCCGAAAATAGACTCTCCAAATTTTCTTGAAATTTTTGTCTTAGGACCAATATATCTTGCCATACTTCTTGTTTTTGTGGGACTGAGGTCATGAATTAAGGTCGTTCCTTCGATGACTGGAACTCACTCCCGATAGCTATTAAAATTATACGCGTCTTCGTTTCGGTGGACGACATCCGTTGTGTGGTAAAGGGGTTACATCGATGATCTCAGTAACTTCAATGCCGCTGTTGTGAAGGGTTCGAATCGCTGATTCTCTTCCATTCCCTGGACCTTTAACATACACTTTTACTTTTTTCAGACCGGCTTCTGAAGCCACTCCTGCACAATCTTCTGCAGCTGTTTGTGCTGCATAGGGAGTGTTTTTCTTAGATCCTCTAAAACCCATCTTTCCAGCACTAGACCAAGCAATAACTTCGCCTTTTTGGTTGGTCAATGAAATGATGATGTTGTTGAAAGTAGCACTGATGTGTGCCTCGCCAACGGCGTCAACAATTACTTTACGTTTTTTCGCAGATACTTTTGCCATATCTCAATGATTATTTAGTAGCTTTCTTTTTGTTGGCTACCGTTTTACGTTTTCCTTTACGGGTTCTGGAGTTGTTTTTGGTTCGCTGTCCGCGAAGGGGTAAGCCAGAACGATGACGGATTCCACGATAGCAACCGATATCCATCAAACGCTTGATATTTAACTGGATTTCTGAACGCAATTCTCCTTCGATCTTAAAAGTACTTACGGCTTCACGAATACTGCTTGTTTCCGCATCGGTCCAGTCTGATACTTTTTTGTCTTCGCTTACTTTGGCTTCAGCTAAAATCTGCTGAGCACGGCTGCGACCAATACCAAAGATATAAGTCAGTGCGATGACGCCTCTTTTTTGTTTGGGAATATCTACCCCTGAAATTCTTGCCATAGTTTAGCCTTGTCTTTGTTTGAATCTAGGATTCTTTTTGTTTATAACGTACAGACGTCCCTTGCGTCTAACAATTTTACACTCAGGACTTCTTTTCTTTAAGGAAGCTCTTACTTTCATTGTTTACTTTTTAAAATCTATAAGTGATCCTTGCTTTGGTTAGATCGTAAGGACTCATTTCTAATTTTACTTTATCTCCGGGCAACAGCTTGATGTAGTGAAGGCGCATTTTTCCTGAAATGTGTGCCGTAACTACATGCCCATTTTCTAATTCAACACGGAACATGGCATTGGACAGTGCCTCGATGATGGTTCCTTCTTGCTCTATTGCTGCTTGTTTAGCCATTATGCCTTGATATTTCTTCTTGTTTTACCTGTTTTCATCAAACCATCGTAATGACGATTCAACAAGTATGAATTGACCTGTTGCACTGTATCAATCGCAACCCCAACCATAATCAACAAAGACGTACCTCCATAAAACAAGGCCCAGCCTTGCTGCATCCCAATAAGTTTGACAACAAATGCTGGAAATACGGCTATGCCTGCAAGAAAAAGGGATCCTGGAAAGGTAATATGCGACATTACCGTGTCTAAGAAATCAGCGGTTTCATTTCCAGGACGGATGCCCGGAACAAAGCCTCCACTTCGTTTCAAATCATCAGACATTTTGTTTGTAGGAACGGTGATGGCTGTATAGAAATAAGTGAAAACAATAATTAAAAAGGCAAATAATACATTATACCACAATCCAAATATGTCAGAAAAATTGGTTTGTATCCATTGTCCTAAATCGGAATCACCCATCAATCGACCGATATATACAGGTCCGAACATAATTGCTTGAGCAAAAATGATAGGCATTACTCCTGAGGCGTTGAGTTTTAGTGGGATATATTGTCTTGATCCGAAAACATTTTGCTCATTGGCACCCCCTGCTGTTCGGCGCGCGTACTGGACTGGGATTTGACGGACAGCCATTACCAGAAGAACACTTAAAAGGATGATAACAATCCATAGCACCAATTCTATCAATACAAGCATCAGACCTCCGTTGTTTTCACTGACTCGTGAAACCAATTCTTGTGTAAAAGACAATGGAAGATTTGCGATAATCCCGACCATAATCAAGATAGAAATCCCGTTTCCAATTCCTTTGTCTGTAATTTTTTCTCCCAACCACATGGCGAAGATAGTCCCTGTAACAAGAATGATAACAGACGAAATAACAAATAGTGGACCACGACCAAAAATAAAAGCACTATCAGGAACTCCCAATGCACTCAATCCATATAAGTATGCAGGTGCTTGAACGATACAAATCAAAATGGTCAACCAGCGTGTAATCTGATTGAGTTGTTTGCGTCCGCTTTCACCTTCTTTTTGAAGTTTTTGAAGATATGGAATGGCAATCCCCATCAATTGAACAACAATAGATGCCGAAATGTAAGGCATGATTCCCAAAGCAAATACTGAAGCATTGGCAAAAGCCCCTCCCGTAAAAGCATTAAGGAGCCCCAACAATCCTGCCCCATCGGCACGACTATTTAATTCTGCCAACTGAACGGAGTCAATTCCAGGCAATACAATCTGGGCACCAAAGCGGTAAATCAATAAAATCACCAAGGTTGTTCCGATTCGATCACGGAGTTCCTTGATATTGTAGATGTTCAAAATGGTTTCTAAAAAATTCTTCATCCGTATTAATTAGATCGTTACAGCTTCTCCACCAGCCACTTCAATAGCAGCTTGAGCAGTAGCAGTAAACTTATGTGCTTCAATTTTTAGAGCGGCGTCTAATTTGCCACGACCTAAAATCTTTACCAAATCGTTTTTTCCAACCAAACGCAGGTCAATAAGCGTTTGAAGTGAAACGTCACCTTTAATTTTTTTAGCTTCTACCAAAGACTGAAGAACATCAAGGTTTACGCCTTGATACTCTTTTCGATTGATATTCTTAAAACCAAATTTAGGAACACGGCGTTGAAGGGGCATTTGCCCTCCTTCGAAACCAATCTTTTTGGAATACCCTGAACGAGACTTGGCTCCTTTGTGACCTCGGGTGGCCGTGCCGCCTTTCCCAGATCCTTGGCCGCGTCCGACGCGTTTGCTATTCTTATGTGTAGATCCCGATGCCGGGCTTAAATTTTGTAAACTCATCTTCTTTTTCTTTATGCTTCTGTTACTGAAACTAAGTGTTTTACTTTATCCACCATTCCTAAAATAGAAGGGGTGGCTTCATGAGTAACTTCCTTGCCGATGCCTCGTAAGCCAAGAGCCTCCAGGGTTCTTTTTTGCGATTGCAAACGCTTGATGCTACTTTTTGTTTGTGTGATTTTAATCTGTGACATAGGAGAGGTCTTATCCGTTAAACACTTTATCTAATGAAATTCCGCGTTGCTTGGCGACCATCAATGGGTTACGTAATTGCAACAACGCATCGAAAGTAGCTTTCACCACGTTATGAGGGTTGGACGACCCCTGTGATTTGGATAGTACATTGTGAACTCCAACGGCTTCCAATACCGCACGAACAGCACCACCGGCAATAACTCCAGTACCTTCGGAGGCAGGTTTCAAGAAAACGCGGGCACCGCCGTATTTTCCTTTTTGCTCATGAGGAAGCGTTGCTTTCTCGATAGGGATGCGTACAAGATTTTTCTTGGCATCTTCCACGGCTTTGGAGATAGCTTCGGAAACTTCTTTTGATTTTCCTAGACCTTGACCTACTACTCCGTTTTCGTCACCCACTACAACGATGGCTGAAAATCCGAAAGTACGTCCTCCCTTGGTTACTTTGGTAACACGTTGTACGCCTACCAAACGATCTTTAAGATCGAGACCTACGGGCTTTACCAATTCTACGTTTTTATAATTATGATACATCGTTGCGATTTAAAATTTTAATCCACTTTCACGTGCGCCATCAGCCAAGGCCTTAATTCTACCGTGATAGAGATAGCCTCCACGGTCAAAACGTACGGTTTCAATTCCGGCTTTTTGTGCGCGTTCGGAAATAAGTTTTCCCACTTGCTGCGCTGTTTCGATTTTCCCGGAAGCTTTAACTGCGTCTTCACGAGAAGAAGCCGAGGCAATGGTAATTCCATTGACATCGTCAATCAACTGCGCATAAATTTCTTTATTACTTCGGAATACCGACAAGCGAGGGGCCGTAGCCGTTCCGCTAATTGTCTTACGTATTCTAAGTTGTATGCGATTTCTTCGCTGTAGTTTAGATAGTGCCATAGTGCTCTATTATGCTGATTTACCTGCTTTTCTTCTAATTTCTTCTCCGACAAATTTCACTCCTTTACCTTTGTAAGGTTCCGGCTTGCGGAAGGAACGTATTTTGGCTGCAACATAGCCCACCAACTGCTTGTCGTAAGAGCTAAGTTTTACGATAGGGTTTTTTCCTTTTTCAGAAACTGTATCAACTTTCACCTCTGGGGCAATGTCCAATACGATGTTGTGTGAAAATCCAAGGGCAAGATCAAGCTTTTGGCCTTGGTGACTGGCACGATATCCAACCCCTACCAATTCGAGTTCTTTGGTAAAGCCTTCGCTTACCCCTTGAACCATATTGGCAAGCAAGGCACGATATAGTCCGTGCTTGGCGCGGTGATCTTTAGAATCCGTTGGACGACTTACTTCAAGAATTCCTTCTTTTTCGGTAACACTTACTGTATCATATTCTTGTGTCAACTCTCCTAGCTTACCTTTCACAGTAATAAGGTTTGGTTGGATCGTTACAGTAACGCCTTCTGGGATCGCAATGGGACTTTTTCCTATTCTAGACATAATTGTATTCGTTTTAGTAGACGTAGCAAATTAATTCACCCCCTACATTTTCTTTGGTCGCTTGTTTACCGGTCATCACTCCCTTGGAAGTAGAGACAATGGCAATTCCCAATCCATTAAGGATTCGGGGAAGAGAATCGGATCCTGTATATTTTCGTAAACCAGGAGTACTAATTCGCTGTAAGGCTTTGATCACGGGCTCTTTGGAGAGCTTGTCATACTTCAAAGCGATTTTTATATTTCCTTGGTGATTTTTGGTCTCCTCAAATTTGTAGCTAAGGATGTAACCTTGATCAAACAAGATTTTGGTGATTTCTTTCTTCAAATTAGAAGCCGGAATGTCAACCACTCGGTGACCGGCGGCATTCGCATTTCGGATTCGTGTCAAATAATCTGCAATCGGATCTGTGTACATAATGCGTTTATTTTATTACCAGCTGGCTTTAGTTACTCCTGGGATCAAACCTTTGTTGGCCATTTCTCGGAAGGTCACCCTTGAAATACCAAACTGTCGCATATACCCTTTAGGTCTTCCGGTAAGTTTGCATCGGTTGTGCATACGGATCGGAGAGGCATTCTTGGGAAGCTTCTGTAGCGCTTCATGGTCGCCAGCTTCTTTAAGGGCCTTTCTTTTAGCTGCATATTTTGCAACCATTTTTGCTCGTTTCACTTCACGAGCTTTCATGGATTCTTTTGCCATAATTAGTTCTTTTGAAAGGGAAGTCCCAATTCTTGTAATAGTGATTTAGCTTCTTTGTCTGTTGGGGCTGATGTCACAAAAGTGATATCCATTCCCGATATTTTGTTGACTTTGTCAATATCAATCTCAGGGAAGATTATTTGTTCTGTCACCCCTAAGTTGTAGTTTCCACGGCCGTCAAAACCAGTTGCTTTTACTCCACGGAAGTCACGTACTCGTGGCAAAGCAGTAGTTACTAGGCGATCAAGGAATTCATACATACGCTCGCCACGAAGGGTTACTTTGGCCCCAATGGGCATTCCTTTTCGCAATTTAAAGGAAGCAACGTCTTTCTTGGAAAGAGTAGAAATAGCTTTTTGACCGGTGATTGTCGATAATTCTTCCAACGCATGATCGATGAGTTTTTTGTCGGCTACTGCCTGACCCACACCACGGCTTAGAACAATCTTTTCTAGCTTAGGTACCTGCATAACGCTTTTGTAGCCAAACTCTTCTTTGAGGCTGTTGACAATACGGTCTTTATATTCTTGTTTTAGTCTTGGAACGTAACTCATGACTTAAATGACTTCATTAGATTTTTTAGCATAACGAACTTTCACACCGTCTTCCATACGATAGCCAACTCGCGTAGGCTGACCTTCTGCTGTAAGCAACGAAAGGTTGGAAATTTGGATGGGGGCTTCTTTCTCAGCGATCCCTCCTTGTGGATTTTGTGCGTTGGGCTTGTTGTGTTTTTTCACTAGGTTGACCCCTTCAACAATGGCTTTGTTGGCATCTACCAAAATTTTCATGACAGTTCCCTCGGACCCTTTGTGAGCGCCAGCGATAACCTGTACTTTATCTCCTTTTCTGATCTTAATCTTTGACATAGGATCTTAACTTAAAGCACCTCGGGTGCTAGTGAAACAATTTTCATAAACTGCTTATCGCGCAGTTCGCGGGCTACGGGACCAAAAACACGTGTTCCACGCATTTCACCCGTTGGGTTTAACAATACACAGGCATTGTCATCAAAACGAATGTAGGAACCATCAGGACGACGTACTTCTTTGGTGGTGCGTACCACTACAGCTGTAGATACTTGTCCTTTTTTGACCGTCCCTGAAGGAGAGGCGTCTTTAACAGTAACGACAATCTTGTCTCCGATAGAGGCATACCGTCTTTTGGTTCCTCCCAATACACGAATGGTGAGTACTTCTTTGGCTCCGGTATTGTCAGCCACTTTGAGTCTGGATTCTTGTTGTACCATTTTATTTAGCTCTTTCTAAGATTTCTACCAATCGCCAGCATTTGTTTTTACTTAGCGGGCGGGTTTCCATAATTTTTACGGTGTCACCGATATTACAATCGTTGGCATCATCGTGGGCAACATATTTCTTCGTTTTCAAAACGAACTTCCCGTACATGGGATGCTTCACACGTTTTACTTCTGACACAACGATGGATTTCTCCATTTTATTACTGGTCACAATTCCGATTCTTTCTTTTCTAAGGTTTCTATTTTCCATTTCCTCAGGCTTATTGTTGTGCGGCGATTGCGGTTTTCAATCGGGCGATGGTTCGTCGAACCGTTCGAAGCTGTACAGGATTTTCCAAAGGAGAAATCGCGTGGTTCAGCTGAAGCGTTTCGTATTCTTTTTGCACATCGGTCAACTTGTCTAGCAAGTCTTCTTTCGATAGGTTTTGAATCTCTTTTTGTTTCATGATCAATTCGTATTAGGCTTCGAAATCGCGTGCGATGATGAATTTTGTTTTAACGGGTAGCTTCTGAGCAGCCAAACGAAGGGCCTCTTTAGCAACATCCAATGGCACCCCAGCTATCTCAAATAAAACTCGGCCTGGCTTTACAACGGCCACGAAATATTCAGGGGCTCCTTTCCCTTTCCCCATACGTACTTCCAAAGGTTTCTTAGTGATGGGTTTGTCTGGGAATATTTTGATCCACAATTGCCCTTCTCTTTTCATATAACGGGTAGCGGCAATACGAGCGGCCTCGATCTGACGAGAGGTGATAAACTTGGAATCTAAAGCTTTGATTCCGAACATCCCGTTGGACAACTGATGACCGCGCTGTGAAATTCCTTTCATGCGCCCTTTTTGCGCTTTACGGAATTTAGTTTTTCTAGGTTGTAACATAACTGTTGACTCTTAAACTCTAATTATTTACGACGGCGTTGGCGGTTATTTCCTTTACCATTACCGGCGCCTCCACCACTCTTTTTGGACATGCCAACAAGGGGAGACAATTCACGTTTTCCATATACTTCCCCTTTCATGATCCATACTTTGACTCCCAAACGACCGTAAGTGGTGTGGGCTTCAACCAAAGCATAGTCAATATCGGCGCGGAAAGTTGACAATGGAATACGTCCGTCTTTGTAGCTTTCGGAACGGGCCATTTCTGCACCATTCAAACGACCCGAAATCTGAATTTTGATTCCCTCTGCATTCATTCGCATAGCAGCAGCGATGGCCATTTTGATTGCTCGACGGTATGAAATACGACTTTCGATCTGGCGCGCAACGCTGGCACCAACTAATTGGGCATCCAACTCAGGACGCTTGATTTCGAAAATATTGATTTGTACTTCTTTGCCTGTGATTTTCTTCAACTCCTCTTTGAGCTTGTCTACCTCTTGACCAGCTTTACCAATGATGATTCCGGGACGGGCAGTGGTAATGGTAATGGTGATTAGCTTAAGGGTGCGCTCGATGATTACATTGGATACACTGGCTTTGGCCAAACGTGCATGGATGTATTTACGAATTTTGTCGTCCTCGGCTAGTTTATCGCCGTAGTTACGACCGCCGTACCAGTTGGAATCCCATCCGCGGATGATTCCCAAACGATTACCTATTGGATTGGTTTTTTGTCCCATAATTAACTTTCAATATTATTGGCTCCCAGTACGAGCGTTACGTGATTTGATCTTTTGCGAATTCGGTGGGCACGACCTTGGGGTGCTGGGCGCAATCGCTTCAGCATACGGCCACCGTCGACACGAATTTCTTTTACAAACAATTCAGCATTTTCAACATCCGCTTCTTCATTTTTGGCTTGCCAGTTGGCAATGGCCGAAAGCAACAGTTTTTCCAAACGTCGTGAAGCTTCCTTTGGGCTGAATTTTAAGATGGCTAGTGCTTTGTCAACGCCTTCCCCACGAACCTGATCGGCTACCAAACGCATTTTGCGTGGCGATGTAGGACAGTTGTTTAGCTTAGCGAAAGCCGTGTTCTTTTTGGCTTCTTTGATAGCCTCAGCGCTTTGTCTTTTACGATTTCCCATGGCTCTGCTTATTTTTTACCTTTATTTTTGGCTCCAGCATGACCTCGGAAAGAACGTGTTGGAGAAAATTCTCCCAATTTGTGTCCGACCATGTTTTCGGTAACATAGACCGGTACAAATTGACGTCCGTTATGTACTCCTATCGTTTGTCCAACAAAGTCTGGAGTAATCAAGGAGGCTCTAGACCAGGTTTTGATCACTGTTTTTTTATTTTCTTCTACGTTTTTAATCACTTTCTTCTCAAGACTGTGATGTACGAAGGGTCCTTTTTTTAATGAACGTGCCATAACTGCTTATTTTTTTCTGCGTTCAATGATGAATTTATTCGTCGCTTTGGTCTTAGAACGCGTTCTGAATCCTTTTGCAGGAATTCCGTTTCTAGAACGTGGATGTCCTCCAGAGGCACGCCCTTCTCCACCACCCATGGGGTGATCGATCGGATTCATAGCTACTGGACGTGTTCGTGGACGACGGCCCAACCAACGAGAACGACCGGCCTTACCGGCAACAATCAACTGGTGGTCTGAATTGGATACCGCCCCAATAGTAGCCATACAAGTAACGAGGACCAAACGTGTCTCTCCTGAAGGCATTTTGATAGTGGCAAATTTTCCGTCACGCGCCATCAATTGTGCAAAGGTTCCGGCGGAACGAGCAATAACAGCTCCAGCTCCTGGCTGCAACTCAATACAAGAGATGATCGTTCCTAAAGGAATGTTAGCCAAAGGCATCGCATTTCCTAAATCTGGTGAAGCTTTGGGACCTGAGACAAGCTTTTGGCCTACCTGCAGCCCATTTTGAGCAATGATATAGCTCTTTTCTCCATCCTTATATTCGATTAAGGAGATAAAGGCGGATCGATTCGGATCGTATTCGATGGTTTTTACTTCTGCAACGATGTCATAACGACTGCGCTTGAAGTCTACCATACGGTACCGTTTTTTGTGACCTCCTCCGCGATGGCGGACGGTCATCTTCCCTTTGTTGTTTCTTCCCCCAGATCGCTTTTTCGAAGAAAGCAAGCTTTTCTCCGGCTTATCAGTAGTAAGGGCGTCAAATCCATTTACTACTCTAAAACGCTGCGCCGGGGATGTTGGTTTTAATTTTCTAACTGACATGTGACGCTGTTATAAATTGCTATAAAAATCGATGGCATCGCCTTCTGCTACCTGCACAAGTGCTTTTTTGGTTGCATTGGTTTTGCCTTTTTGTAATCCTGTCTTGGTGTAACGCACTTTTCGCTCTGGACCATAATTCATGGTGCGAACTTTTTCTACCGCCACGCCATAGGCTTCTTCTACGGCTTTTTTGATTTCAACTTTGTTGGAAGTCTTGGACACCAAAAAAGTGTAGCAATTGGACATCTCGCTAGAGGCCGTTGCCTTTTCTGTGATGATTGGTTTGATCAATATACCCATGACTTATTTGTTCAAAGTTGATTCAATATTCGCAATAGCACTTTCAGAAAGAATCAAACTTGTAGCGTTTGTTATTTTGTAAGTGTTTAGTTCTGAGTCTGTTACAACCTCAGAATGTTTTAAATTGCGCGACGACAAATATACATTTTTATTGGCTTCACCCAAGACGAGCAACGACTTTTTGTCGGCCACTCCTAACGAGGAAAGAATTCCTTGATACGTATTGGTTTTGGGTCCCTCCAGTTGAAAGTCTTCAACAACAATGATTGCTTTTTCTTGCGCTTTCAAGCTCAAGGCAGATTTGCGCGCTAAACGCTTCACTTTTTTATTGACTTTCTGAGAGTAGTCACGTGGTGATGGGCCGAATATACGACCTCCTCCGCGGAACAAAGGATTCTTGATACTTCCCGCCCGGGCAGTACCTGTTCCTTTTTGTTTTTTGATTTTTCGAGTCGATCCTACAATCTCTCCACGTTCTTTGGACTGATGCGTTCCTTGACGTTTGTTGGCCAAGTGCGATTTTACGTCCAAATAAATGGCATGTTCGTTGGGTTCGATTCCAAAGACAGCTTTATCAAGCTTGGCTTTTCTCCCTGTCTCTTTTCCTTCGATTGATACAACAGCTACTTCCATTATTTCTGTATTGTTACGTAGGCGTTTTTGTGACCGGGCACACAGCCTTTGACCACAAGTAGATTCTTTTCAGCAACTACTTTCACAACGCGGAGGTTTTGAACTTTTACTTTACTATTTCCCATTTGACCGGCCATACGCATTCCTTTGAATACACGCGCCGGATAGGAGGCCGCACCGATAGAACCGGGGGCACGAAGACGGTTGTGCTGACCGTGGGTAGCTTGTCCTACACCACCAAATCCGTGACGCTTTACAACCCCTTGGAAACCTTTTCCTTTGGATGTTCCGCTGACATCAACAAATTCGCCTTCTTTAAATAATTCAACTGTGATGGTGTCCCCAAGTTTATGATCTTCTTCAAAGTTTTGGAATTCGATGAGCTTTCGCTTGGGAGCAGTGTTGGCTTTTGCAAAATGGCCTTGGGCCGCTTTACCAACATTCTTCTCTGCCTTGTCATCGAAACCTAACTGAAGCGCCTCATAGCCGTCAACCGATTCGGTTCTGACTTGGGTAACCACGCATGGACCGCATTCGATTACGGTGCAGGGAATATTCTTCCCGTTCTCGTCGAACAAGCTGGTCATACCGATTTTTTTTCCTATTAACCCAGACATGATTATAATTTAAATGATTTACTTATACTTTAATTTCTACTTCAACACCGGAAGGCAACTCCAACTTCATCAACGCATCGATGGTTTTGGAAGAAGAACTGTAGATGTCGAGTAATCGTTTGTATGAACACAATTGAAATTGCTCTCTCGATTTTTTATTCACGTGTGGCGAACGCAAAACCGTAAAGATTTTCTTGTGGGTCGGCAATGGAATGGGACCGGTGACAACAGCACCCGTTGTTTTGACTGTTTTCACAATCTTCTCGGCCGATTTGTCCACTAAATTGTGGTCGTACGATTTGAGTTTGATTCTAATTTTTTGACTCATAAGGAGGCGTATTAAGCGTTTTTACCTTGTATTTCTGCAATCACACTTTCCGAAATGTTGGAAGGTGTTTCTGCGTAGTGAGAAAACTCCATTGTAGAAGTAGCACGACCGGAAGAAAGGGTACGCAACGAGGTTACATAACCAAACATTTCAGAGAGTGGCACTTCAGCTTTAACTACCTTGGAGCCGGCACGATCGTCCATAGAATTTACTTGACCACGACGGCGGTTCAAATCCCCAACGATGTCCCCCATGTTCTCTTCGGGAGTCAATACTTCTAATTTCATGATTGGCTCCATAATCACAGCACGCGCTGCTTTGGCGGAAGCTTTAAAGCCCATTTTGGCGGCCAATTCAAAGGAAAGGGAATCCGAATCCACAGGGTGGAAAGAACCATCCTTAAGGGTAATCTTCATCGCGTCCACTTCGAAACCAGCCAAAGGGCCGTTTTTCATCGAATCCTTGAATCCTTTTTCAACCGCTGGAATATATTCCTTAGGAACATTCCCTCCTTTGATTAGGTTCACAAACTCAAGACCTTGTTTTCCTTCATCAGCAGGCTCGATGGTAAATACAATATCTGCGAATTTACCTCGTCCACCAGACTGTTTTTTGTATACCTCGCGGTGGTCCGCGGCGGTAGTCAAGGCTTCTTTATATTCTACTTGTGGTTGTCCTTGGTTGACTTCAACTTTGAATTCACGTCGCAGACGATCCACAATAATATCCAAGTGCAACTCACCCATTCCAGAAATTACCGTTTGACCAGAGGCCTCATCGGTTTTAACCTGGAAAGTAGGATCTTCTTCTGCCAACTTGGCTAAAGACATTCCCAGTTTATCCACATCTGCTTTGGTCTTGGGCTCCACAGCGATACCAATTACGGGATCTGGGAAGTCCATACTTTCCAAAATGATGGGAGACTTTTCAGCAGATAGCGTATCTCCCGTTTTGATATCTTTAAATCCTACCGCAGCTCCAATATCTCCAGCTTCGATAAAATCAATCGAGTTTTGGGTGTTGGAGTGCATTTGATAGATTCGTGAGATACGTTCTTTCTTACCGGAACGGTTGTTCAACACATACGACCCGGCATCCAAACGTCCGGAATAGGCGCGGAAAAATGCCAAACGACCTACATAAGGGTCTGTTGCAATCTTAAAGGCCAAGGCTGCAAAAGGATCGTCTTTGGAAGGTTTGCGAGCAATCTCATTACCAGAATCAGGATCCGTTCCGATTATCGCTTCTTTGTCTTCTGGAGA
>CALITN010000160.1 GCA_938041595.1 uncultured Flavobacteriaceae bacterium
AGTGCATTTGTGGCTGCTTTTTTAGAGGGCAAAAAAATCCCGCTAGCCACGGCTTTGAAGAAAAAATAAATAGATTACGACCCCAATAATTTTGTACATTTGAAGATACAATTTTCGATTTGAAACTATCCAAAGAAATTAAAACCGCACTGATTGTAATCCTAGGAATTCTCACCTTTATTTGGGGTTTTGATTTTCTTAAAGGGAGCAATCTTTTTAAGCAGGAAAAAGTCATTTACGCTGTTTATGATGAAGTAGAAGGCTTGGTTAATGGAGCCAAGGTGTCCATCAACGGTTTGTCCGTTGGAAAAATCACACAAATAGATTTTCTCCCCAATACCACGAAAATACTCGTTACACTCAGCATCCGTGACAATCTAAATTTTACGAACCGAAGCACAGCCATGCTATACGAAACAGGATTGATCGGAGGAAAAGCCATTGCCATTCTCCCAGATTTTTCTACACCCAATCCGATTCAGTCTGGGGATACGCTTCGAGCAATGTCTAAGCCGGGCCTTACGGAACTAGTAAACCAGCAAATAGCTCCCTTACAGCAAAAAATCACCAGCACCCTCACCAGTGTTGATTCCCTGTTTGTGGGCGTTCGTAACGTACTCAATATAGACAGTCAGAATAATCTTAAATTAACCCTGGAGCAATTGGCTGTTACTGTAGAAAATGCAAATAAGGCCACAAAATCTATTGCAAGATTGATGGCTGATAATGAAAAATCACTCTCAAATTCCTTTGCAAATATTGAAAACACCTCTAAGAACTTATCAGTGATGACCGACTCGTTAGCTGAGGTGGATGTCAAACAAATAATTAAAGAATACGAAGCCATTGCCTCCAATATGAATATTTTATTGATGGCACTGGAACGTGGAGAAGGTACGGCTGGAAAGCTGCTCAAAAACGACACCCTTTATCAAAATCTCAATTACACCGTTGAAGAACTTGGCCAACTGATTAATGACTTGAAAGAAAATCCGAAGCGCTATGTACACTTTTCTCTTTTTGGAAAGAAAAGCGAATCCTATAAAGCGGCTTCCGAAAAAAAATAAGTATTTATGATAGCGTGGTTGCCGAATTTGATTTTTGTTATCCTCTTACTGTTAGCGGTTGGATTTTTCACAAAGAACGTTCGCCAGATTATCAAGAATATCAAATTAGGAAAAGACATTGATCGATCCGATCAATCGGGAAAACGCTGGAGTAATATGGCACGGATTGCCTTGGGGCAGTCCCAGATGGTCAAACGTCCAATAGCAGGGATTCTTCACATTGTGGTGTATGTTGGTTTTATTTTGATCAATATTGAACTTCTCGAAATTATTGTGGATGGGATATTGGGGACGCATCGGATTTTTGCTCCCTATTTAGGTTCTTTCTACAATGTGCTAATTGGTACTTTTGAGATATTGGCTTTGCTAGTGCTTATTGCGGTAGTGTTTTTTTGGCTCCGTCGAAATATCCTTCGTTTGCAACGCTTTTGGAAAGATGAAATGAAAGGCTGGCCTAAGCTAGACGCCGATTTAATCCTTTATTTTGAGATCGTTTTGATGGGCTTGTTCTTGTCAATGAATGCAACCGATTCACTACTGCAACAGATGGGGTCTGTGCACTATCATAAAGCAGGTGCTTTTCCAATTTCACAGTTTATAGCCACTTTATTTTCGGATTTTTCTGAAGCAACACTCGTGATTTTGGAGCGAAGTTTTTGGTGGCTCCATATCGTTGGGATTTTTATCTTCTTAAACTATTTATATTACTCCAAGCACCTACATATTTTATTGGCATTTCCGAATACTTTTTTCGCCAATTTACGTCCCAAAGGCGCTTTTCGGAACAATACTACGGTTAGACAAGAGGTTCAATTGATGCTGGACCCAGAAGCCGACCCTTACGCAGTTTCTGACACTTCCGAAACAGAGCCTGACACCTTTGGTGCGTCCGATGTTACAGATTTGAACTGGGTTCAGTTAATGAACGCTTACACATGTACCGAATGCGGTCGTTGTACGAGCGTATGTCCTGCCAATCAGACGGGTAAGAAATTATCTCCTCGTAAAATCATGATGGATACCCGTGATCGATTGACCGAATTCGGAGATCATCTTCGTGTCCATGCTGGGAATGAAGTGTCAGATGGAAAAAAATTATTGGATGATTATATCAGCCGTGAAGAATTATGGGCGTGTACTTCCTGTAACGCTTGCACCGAAGCCTGCCCAGTAGATATCGATCCACTTTCAATCATCATGGATATGCGGCAATACTTGGTGATGGAAGAATCAGCAGCTCCCACTGATTTGAACAATATGATGAGCAATATCGAAAACAATGGGGCCCCATGGCCTTTTAACAATCAAGATCGCCTCCTTTGGGCACAAGACAACTAAATCAATACGTTAAGAATGAAAAAAGAAGAAGCAGAAGATTATTTGCATAAAAAAGTAGAAAATGGGGAAGTCGTTAGCCCTGTATTGCCAGAAGGCATTAAAAACTACCTCATTGACATTGATGGGACCATCTGTGATGATATCCCCAACGAGGAGCCTGAGCGTATGGCTACAGCTGAATTGTATCCAGATGCCCTAGTAACCCTTAACAAATGGTTTGAAGAAGGACACTTGATTTGCTTTTTTACTTCTCGTGTGGAGGCACACCGCGAGGTGACTGAAAAATGGCTCAAAGAAAACGGGTTCAAATATCACAGCTTATTGATGGGTAAACCTCGCGGAGGAAATTATCATTGGATAGATAATCATCTTGTTCGTGCGACGCGTTACAATGGGAAATTTACCGATTTAGTAGAAAAAGAAGTAACCATCGAAGTGTTTGACGATGGGGAACATAATTAGACGATTATGGTAGTACCAACATTGGCAGAAATGACGGCACGAGGCGAAAAGCCAGACGTACTTTTTTGGGTAGGTTGTGCAGGTAGTTTCGATGATCGTGCCAAAAAAATCACTAAGGCTTTTGTAAAACTTTTAAATAAAGCAGGGGTGTCTTTTGCAGTGTTGGGAGCCGAAGAAAGCTGTACGGGCGATCCAGCCAAAAGAGCTGGGAATGAGTTTTTATTTCAAATGCAGGCGATGAGTAATATTGAAGTGCTGAATGCCTATGAAGTGACAAAAATTGTAACCACCTGTCCGCATTGCTTTAATACCTTAAAAAACGAATACCCAGAATTGGGCGGTAATTATGAAGTGATGCACCATACCCAATTACTCAAAAAGCTAGTTAAAGAAAATCGTCTTCAAATTGAAGGGGGAACATTTCGAGGTAAGCGGATCACCTTTCATGATCCCTGTTATTTGGGGCGTGCCAACAGTGTTTATGAGGCACCTAGAGAACTCATCGTCAAATTGGATGCGGAATTGGTCGAAATGCGTAATTGTAAATCCAATGGGTTGTGCTGCGGTGCAGGAGGAGCACAAATGTTTAAAGAACCCGAAAAAGGGAATAAAGACATTAATATTGAACGCACCGAACAAGCACTAGAGGTAGCGCCAGAGATTATTGCAGCTGCCTGCCCTTTTTGCAATACAATGCTATCAGATGGGGTGAAAAATAAAGAAAAGGAAGCCAATCTCCAGATCAAGGATATCGCCGAATTAATTGCAGAAGCAGAAGAACTCTAGCTCATGAATGTCCCTTTTGAAGTACTTTCTGACGAAGCCCGTGTGTGGATTTATCCTGCTAATCGCAGTTTGAGTGATCAGGAAATAAAAGAAATATCAGATCGTTGTACTTCCTTTTTGACGCAGTGGACCGCGCATGGAAGTAGTCTGCAGGCTGGTTTTAAGATTGTTTACAAGCGTTTTTTGATTATTGCCCTAAACGAAGCGCAGCAAAGTGCAAGTGGTTGTTCTATCGACGCTTCCGTTCGTTTTATCCAAGAACTAGAGCGTGATTTTGAGATTGTGCTTCTGGACAAAATGAATGTGACCTACAAGCAAGGGGAGTATCTGGCTCATAAATCCTTGTCTGATTTCAAAAAAATGGCCAAAGATCGAGCGGTTACCCAAAATACCATTGTTTTTAATAATTTGGTTCTGAATAAAAGAGAGCTTGAGAGTCTTTGGGAGGTTCCAGCTTCCGAAAGCTGGCACGCTCGTTTTTTTTAGTCTAATACATTATGATTCGAAAACCCTTATTCCTACTTCTAGGTGCATTATGCTATGTACATGCCCAGCCCAATCCCTTACTGGCTTCTGATGTTGCTGCACAAGAACAATGGGTTGACAGCATCTATTCAACGATGTCACTGGATGAAAAAATTGGACAACTTTTCATTCCGATGGTTCGTCCTCTTAGCCAAAGCCCAAATCATATTGCTGAAATGCTTCGACTGGTAGAAGAAAAGCAGGTGGGCGGTGTGGTTTTCTCTACAGGACATCCAGTGCTACAAACAAAAATTTTAAACCAACTGCAAGCCAAATCACGTATTCCCTTGTTGGCAACGCTTGACGGAGAGTGGGGTGTGGGTATGCGTATGGATTCTGTCATGGACTATCCTTGGAATTTGACCCTTGGAGCGATACAGGACAATGATTTGATTTTTCAAATAGGAAAGAGGATAGGGGAGCAACATTTACGGATGGGACTTCAGATGAATTATTCTCCCGTTTTGGATGTAAATATTGATCCGTTAAATCCTATAATTGGCAATCGTTCGTTTGGAGAAGATCCACAAAACGTTGCAGCAAAAGGACTGGCAATGATGCGAGGAATGCGTGCCGCTGGCGTTTTGACATCAGGAAAGCACTTCCCTGGTCATGGCGATACCAAAGACGATTCCCATAAAACACTGCCTACTCTTTCCGTATCAAAAGAACGCTTGGATTCTGTAGAACTGATTCCTTTTCGAAAATTAATTGCAGAAGGCATTCATTCCATAATGATTGGGCATCTTAACATTCCGGGTCTTGTTAAAAGTAAACGTCCTAGTAGCATTGCACCAGTAGTTGTTCAAGATTTATTGCAAAAGCAAATGGGCTTTAAGGGCTTGGTTATTACGGATGCAATGGATATGAAGGGTGTAGTTGATTTTGTTGGGAAATCCAATGCCGATTTGGAAGCCTTTTTGGCAGGGAATGATGTGATATTAGTATCCAACGATAACCGTGCAGGAATCAAAGCAATCAAACGCGCTTTTACAAGAGGGCAAATCTCTGAAGCCCGTTTAGCACATTCTGTCAAAAAAATATTGGCTGCTAAATATCTAGTAGAATTGAACCATTACCAACCGACTTCGCTTGCCAATATCACCAAAGAGCT
>CALITN010000161.1 GCA_938041595.1 uncultured Flavobacteriaceae bacterium
ATAGGGATCGACGCCAAGGCACCGTAAATCGCTCCTTTATTGGAGGTTTTTTTCCAGAACAAGCCCAATACAAAAACAGCCAAAATCCCCGGGCTAACCACTCCCGTGTATTCTTGAATGAATTGGAAAGCCTGATCGATCCCACCCAATAATGGCGCCATGATCGTAGCAATTATCAAAGCGGTAAGAGCAGAAATTCGTCCAATGTTAACGGTTTTGGTATCGTTCGCCTCTTTATTGATCAATGCTTTATAAATATCCATTGTAAAAATCGTTGCAGTTGAATTCAGCATGGAAGCCAATGACGATACAATGGCTGCGGCAAGGGCAGCAATCGCAATCCCTTTAAAGCCGGCAGGTAAGAATTGCATTAACCATGGAAAGGCTTTGTCAGAAGTTCCTGCCGTTGGCATATTTTGCATCCCCCCTTCACCCAGACTTCCCAACAATGCAGGATCGTTGACGATAACATAGGCTGCAATTCCAGGAATAACAACGATCAGCGGTATGATCATTTTCAATCCGGCCGCAAATAGAATTCCCTTTTGGGATTCCGCTAGGGATTTGGCAGCAAGTGTACGTTGGATGATGTATTGATTGAAACCCCAATAATAGAGATTGGCAATCCACATTCCTCCAATTAATACGCCAATTCCTGGAAGGTTGTTGTATTCAGGATTTGATTTTTCGAGGATCATATCAAAGCGCTCTGGGACAGCCGCATAGATGGAAGAAAGTCCTTCAAAGAAGCCATTGCCTCCAGAGACCGTATCTAGGGCTAAATAAGTAGTTACTAAGCCACCAAGCACCAAAACAACTACTTGAATGATATCTGTCCAAGCTACTGCGGAAAGTCCTCCATACAAAGAGTAAGCTGCGGCAAACAACGCCAAACCAAGGACACCCGTCATCAAATCAATCCCTAAAATAGTTTGTAATGCCAATCCTCCGAGGTATAATACAGAAGCCAAATTGACAAATACATACAAGCCAATCCAAAAAACGGCCAGAATTGTCTTTAATTGACTGGAATAGCGTTTTTCGACAAATTCTGGAATCGTGTAGAGTCCTTTTTCAATAAAAACAGGGAGGAAAAATTTCCCCACAACAATAAGGGTCAGTGCCGCCATCCACTCATAGGTAGCTATAGCCAAGCCCCCAGCAAAGCCTGAACCAGACATTCCAATAAATTGCTCAGCGGAGATGTTAGCAGCGATTAAAGAAGCTCCAATAGCCCACCAAGGGAGGGATTTACTGGCTAGAAAGTAGTCTTCGGCATTTTTGGTTTCGCCTTCTTTACTTCGCGATACCCATAGGCCAACGCCTAAAATTACAACGGCATAAAGGGCAAATATCACATAGTCTAATGTGGTGAAGCTCGTGTTCATAAGTTGAGTTTAAATAATATAGCGGAGGTATTTTCTCAGGAAAATAGGTCCGTTTGATTTCGCCTTACAAAGTAGAAAATCTGGAAGAAAGCAAAAAATTGTAGGCGGTTTATTTCTGCAGTTCCAAAGTGCTTAGAACTTTTTCCGCCTTTTGGAGTTCGTCTTGATGAACAAAAACCTGTTGCTGGTCGTGGGTGATTCCGAAACCGGCCATGCGAGCAGATTCAGATTCATCTTTGATTACGGGAATAATGTTTTCGGCCTGCAAGGCATTCCTTAGTGCAAGGACCACAACGGAGGATCCGGTATAGATATGCACGAAAGAATGTTCCATTGTTTGGCTTTAGGTTTTGTTGTATTTACTGTTCCAAATGGCAGGGTTAAAATTTTTCCCCAACATGATACCGCAGAATAAAACCACTGCGGCTACAGCTTTAAATATAAAGAAATACAGCATCAAAAAGGCAGTACTGTCTGCATTTTTCGTAAACATACCCATCGGTGTGATTGCGGTGATAAGTAGGCTGACGCCTAGTAGAAAAAGCAGAAGATTCCAAATGTTTTGAAAAGGTAACATTCGAAGCTTTCGAAGCGGATGTAAGTCTTTGCCCCATTTGTGAATCAAATAAAAGTAATCGTTTCCTAGAGGCACAAACAAAAGCGGATCATCGGTTTTCACCAATCGAAACATCACCGAAGGAGCCATGATTTTAAAACCGCTTAGATGTGTTTGATGAGTCTCTTCTAAGGCAGCTATCTTATTTTTACCTTCTTGTGGAATCGATCCTTTAAAGTACTTGATATCCAAAAAACGCAAACGATAGTCAATGCAAATCGTTTTAATTTCTTCTAAAGAAAAAATGTTGGCAGACTCCAATTGATCAAAATCAAATTGGTTGGTACCTTCAAAACGCGACTTTCCTAAAAGTGACTTTACATGAGATAATATGTCTGTAGCCTTTCTGTGTTTTTCGACACTGGCCTTTAAAACCGTTTCTAAATTTGTGGATGCGAGCAGATTCAACTTCATAATCAATTTCATTAAAAAGTAAAATTAGGAATTCTTACTCGAATCTCAAACCCAAAAACAGCTTAACGCAGATGGGCTTCTAATTCTTGCGCAAAACGATCTTGAAGTTTTTTCATAATCTTATCGATTTGCTTGTCCGTAAGGGTTTTGTTAGGGTCTTGAAACGCAAAGCTTACCCCGTATGATTTTTGATTTTCAGGAAGGTTTTTTCCCTCATACACATCGAAAAGCCCCACTTTTTGCAACAATTTACGCTCCGTCTGGTAGGCCAATTTCTCAATAGCTTGAAAGCTGACCTCCTTGGATACCAAAAGTGCAAAATCACGACGGCTGGTCGGGAATTTGGGTATGGGGTTCAAAGTCAGGTTTTTGGAAAATGCGTATTTCAATATCAAATCCCAATCCAAGGTCGCGTAGTACACCGTTTTATCAATATTGAATTGCTTGGCAATAGCCGTTTTTACGATGCCCATATGTCCAAGAGTTGCTTTTCCAAGTTTCCATTCAATACCTTCTGCGAGGGTGGGATGTTCAGTGTATTGGCAATCGGAAAAGGACATTCCTAGACGCGCCCAAATGTTTTCAATAACACCTTTAAAATAGGAAAAAGGGGAGGGCCGCTCGCTGCTGTCCCAATTTTCGCTGTAGGGATTTCCTATCAATGATAGGGCTGCATATTTCTTTTCTTCAAAACCTTCTTCGGTGATGGCGTAGGTTTTTCCAATTTCAAAAAACTTAAGATTCTTTGCCTGTCGGTTGAGATTAAACCCGATGGACTCCAGAGTGGAAAACAAAAGGCTGCTTCTTAATTGGGATAGCTCCTGTCCGAGTGGATTCAATAAATGCACCCCTTTAAAATCATTTAGACTTGTATCCAATGCCTGATAGTTGGGCGAGGTCAGAGAGTTGTTCATTATTTCAGAAAAACCAAAACCAACAAGGGTTTGTGCGAGTTGCTCTTCAATTTGATGCGGATT
>CALITN010000162.1 GCA_938041595.1 uncultured Flavobacteriaceae bacterium
TCAATACCATGGGTTTTATAAAAAACATTCAATTGCATTTTTACCTCTTCGGGAATATCGGGAAACTGGTCCAATCCTTCCATCAGTGCTTGCGCAAATAAGCCGGATCCCCCAGTGAGAATAATTCGCTCGTGCTTTTCGAAAAGTATTTCAAGTTTTTTCAGTGCATGTTTTTCGTATTCACCAACACTAATGGGATTGGTGACACTTTCATGTTGAATAAAATGATGCGGTACTGTTGCCAATTCTTCGCTGGAGGGGACCGCAGTTCCAATTTTCATTTCCTTATAAAACTGTCGTGAATCGCAGGAAACGATTTCTGTTTTATAATGTTGTGCAAGGGCAAGGCTTAGGGCAGTTTTGCCAACTCCAGTGGGGCCGGCTACATAGATTAATTTAGCGTTCATCGTTTAAAAGTTCACCACAATGATGGCAGTATATCGCATCGTCTTTGTGGTCGGGGTTCATGCAAACTTTACAGGCTTGCGTATTGGTGTCTATTTTTTTGTTTTGTTCGTTAATTTCTGCAGTTACGATTCCTGTTGGTACGGCAATAATTCCATAACCCATAACCATAATGATTGCAGCAAAAAATTGCCCCAAACTGGTGACGGGTGCGATATCTCCATAACCTACAGTGGTTAGTGTTACGATGCACCAATAGATGCTTCTTGGGATACTGGTAAATCCGCTTTCATCGGATTCAATCATATACATTAGGGTGCCAAAAATAATGCATAGAATCAAAACACTAAAGAGGAAAACACCAATTTTAGCGCGACTTGCCACTAAAGCTTTGGCCAAGGTATTGGAGGCCCCGATGTAACGCGTGAGTTTTAGAATTCGGAAAATTCGAAGCAGGCGCAATGCCCGCAAGGCAATCAAGGATTGTGTACCAAGCATAAATAGGGAAATATACTTCGGTAGGGTAGACAACAAGTCAATGATACCATAAAAACTAAAGATGTAATTGAATGGCTTTTTAACAGCCACAAGACGAAGAATATACTCAATCGTAAAAAAAACAGTAATTGCCCATTCAATTATGTTAAAATAGCTCTTGAAGGCAATATTGATACTGGAGACGCTTTCCAAACAAACCAAGAGAACGCTAAACAAAATGAGGATCAAAAGGAGCAGATCGAAGACTTTTCCTCCTAGGGTATCGGCTTCGTAGATGATCTCATGCAAGCGGTGGCGCCAAGGACTTTTTGAGTTTTTGTTCACAATTAAAGTGTTAGGAACGGGTCGCGTTTTCTGTAAGAGGTATCAATTTATGATATTTTTCATTTTTAATAAAATGATAAACGAGGGCTTGACAATCTGGATTGGAATCCATGGTGATCAATCGGCTTTGAACTTTTGACAAGGTATTGATTTGATGGTTTAAATCGTAATAGCCATAGCCTTTAAATTCCCCTCCTTGAAGTAAAAGAAAGCTGTATTCTCCATTTTCCCGCCCATTGCTGGTCACCACCCAGTCATCTTGAGGTAAGGCAAGTTCGGTACATAAGGCTTCTATTTTTTTATTATAGAGATCGGCTGTTTCTAAGCCTTCACAGGCTCCAGAGCATTTTTTGAGTGTCCTTCGAGCACACTGTTCTTTACTGTTTTTGAGAGTAGTTTTGTTTTGACATAGTTCGTATTGTTCTAGCCAATAAAACAATTGTCCCACTGCTGCTTTTTTATTGCGATAGCATCTAATGTAATCCTGTTGTGATAAGGCCTGCTCTAGTAGCAGTTGGTCGTAGCCTTGGACATCTCGTTCTATACGAATTCCCATAGGGAAAAGACGATGTTTGCCAGCGTGATTCAAACGTGGTTGGTTGCTTTTAATCTCGTGCTGTTCTTTGAGTAATGCGATGAATTCACAACCTGTTTTTTCAAAACTAACCCGAATAATTTGCTGTTGAATTTTCTTGCTTTTTGGAGATTTTCCAGTCAAATGCGAGCAAACACGCTTTCGGATGTTTTTGCTCTTACCAATGTAGATAATCTCGTTATCTTTTCCGTGGAGATAATACACCCCTGTTTGGGTAGGAAGCTCTTCAATGATTTTGTTAAACGCCTGTGGCATTTGGTTTTTATGAAGACTTTTTATTTGCTCGGTAATAATGGTTTTTTTGCTGTCTTTTTCGAGTAAAAGCTGAAAAAGCTTGAATGTAGCCAAGGCATCGCCTTGAGCTCTATGTCGATCACTGATAGGAATCCCTAATGAACGGACGAGTTTCCCCAACTTAAAAGACTCCTGTTCGGGTAACAAAAGTTGTGATAATACTACCGTACATAAGGATTTTCGGTTGTAGGTGTATCCTAATCGACGAAATTCTGTTCGCAGAATACGGTAATCAAACTCGGCGTTATGTGCTACCAAAACACAGTCCTCGGTCAACTCGATAATTCGCTTTGCAATTTCAAAAAAACGGGGAGCAGTCCGTAGCATTTTACTATTGATACCCGTTAATTTCTGAACAAAAGGTTGGATTTCCCGTTCGGGGTTGACCAAGCTCGAAAATTGATCGATTATTTCTTGGCCGTCGTACCGATAGATGGCAATCTCCGTAATGCCTTCTTCATCGTATTTTCCTCCCGTCGTTTCAATGTCGAGTATGGCAAACATACTAATAATTTCTAGCGCCAAAGATCTTGCTTCCTACGCGGATTAGGGTACTGCCTTCTGCAATAGCAATGGGATAATCACCACTCATTCCCATGGATAATACAGCCGCTTCCGTATTTTTAAAAAGCTGATCAAAGCGTTTTTTTAGTCCTCGAAATTCCTGCTGGATTTGATTGAAATTTTCTGTAAAACTGGCCATTCCCATCAAACCTTTGATTTCTACATTTGGAAATTCATCAATACGAGTGATAAGTTCCGAAAGCTCTGATTCGGCAAAACCAAATTTGGTGCTTTCCTCTGCGATATGAACTTGTAATAGGCAAGGGATTCGACGATCATGTTTGGCAGCTTGTTTGTTGATTTCAGCGAGTAGTTTTTCCGTATCAACACCATGAATGAGATGAACAAAAGAAGCCATATACTTGACTTTATTGCGTTGCAAATGGCCAATCATATGCCATTCAATATCCTTGGGCAGGGTTTCGTATTTTTCAACCATTTCCTGCACCTTATTTTCTCCAAAAATGCGCTGCCCTGAGGCGTAGGCTTCCATTATCGCTTCATTAGATTTTGTTTTGGATACGGCAACCAATGTTACGGCTTCGGGTAAGCTTGTTTTAAGTGCTTCTAAGTTTTTACTAATTGTCATCGCTCTCTTTTTAGGCTTTTGGGTGAAGAAGGATGAGATTTATCGAATTTCATTCGTTGCGGTATCAATTCGTTTTTATGCTAATTTAAGAGTCCAAAGGTACTGAAAACTACAGCTATATTTGATGTAAAATGAGCCCTGTTAACATCTTGGGAAGTAAATAGGTGGACTTGGCAGGTAGGATTTTATTTTCGGCACTCCAATCCATGATTTTACGGAAACGGAAAGGGTAGAAGTAAATTTCCAATACTGCCTTATTTAGGATAGGTTTTTGGGGAAGGTCTAGACTCGGATATGGCTCGTAGTAGAGGGGTATTTGATTCTCCTTATATGCCGTTTTAATTTGACTTAGCATTTCGATGTAATTAGGATTTGAAAACCGATACCATTGCGAATTAAATTGAACTAAAATGGGGTGTTTTTTTTGAATACGACGCGGGGCTGTTTTCAGAGGATAGAGAGCGGAAGCTATCCATTGTTCTACTTCTTTGGGAATTTCTGTGGCATACCAACGAAAACTATGAGATTGAATGGCGGTATGCGGTAGACAAAAACTCAAGAGGGGATACCCATGCTGTATTGTACTGATGCTCTCAATGGCAGCTTTACGATGGTGGCCATCTACCAGATAGAGCTGTGCTTGTTCCTTAAAAAAGGCTTCTATTTCTTGTGCCATTTGAGTTTCCGAAGCGATCAACCAGAGTTGATGTTTTTCCTTGCTTTTTTGAAAACGAACTCCAGCTTTGCTTTGGTGAATACGTTTGGCGATTTGTTGCCATTTGTGATTGTCTCTAAAGGCTAATACCGTGGGTTCTGCTTGGAATTTTACATGCTTAAGGTAGGATGCAAATTTGGACACGCGATCTGGGTAGATTTCCTCGTGAGTAAGCACTTGACTGTTAAGTTCCGAAGCTGGAATACCTCCCAAAATCCCAAAAAAGGAATCTTTTCCTTTAATCTGATAGGCTATATAAGAAGCCTGTTGGGGTTTATAGGCTTTTTCTTCTAGCGCCTGAATAATGGCATCAAGAATAAGCCTCCAACGCTTGGGACCGTCTGAAAACGTATTTCCTGCATTGAGAATCTGATTGTAAGATAGGGTCGAAGCGGATCCAAAAATATCAGAGTGATTCAATTTCTTGTATCCTTGACACGCTTGTCGTGCTGGATTTTGAGCCAGATAAAATGGAATAGGGTGTAGTGACATTTTTGGAGAGCTTAAGCATAGGCTGCAATGATTTGATGCGCTAGTTTTAGAGCTTGAGTGCCATCTTCCAAAGAAACTTTAGAGGGTTGTTTGTTTTCGATGCTATCGGCAAGGCTCTCGAGTTCTTCTTGAATGGCATTATTGCTCTCAACGGTTGGATTTTCAAAATAGATTTGCTTTTTCTGTCCCTCCGCATTTTCAAGGATTAAGGCGAATTCGTCAGGGCTTGTTATTGGGGTTTTCATTTTGACAATCTCGACGTTTTTGGCAAGGAAATCTACTGAAATATAGGCGTCTTTTTGAAAAAAGCGCGTTTTGCGCATGTTCTTTAATGAAATGCGACTGGCGGTTAAATTGGCAACACAACCATTTTCAAATTCTACTCGTGCATTCGCTATATCAGGGGTTTCACTAATGACTGAAACACCAGAAGCATGTACTTGTTTTACTGGGGATTGGACTATACTTAGGATAATGTCCAGGTCGTGAATCATAAGATCGAGTACAACAGGTACATCAGTGCCTCGCGGATTGAATTCTGCCAAACGGTGGGTTTCAATAAACATGGGTGCATCAATATGCGGTCGAGCGGCTTTAAATGCAGGATTGAATCGCTCTACATGCCCTATCTGACCAATACATTGATGATCAATGGCTAAAGCGCAAAGAGCATCCGCTTCAGCAACGGTTGATGTAATGGGTTTTTCAATAAATAAATGTTTTCCAGCCTGTAGAGCTTGGGTTGCCAGTTCCGCATGAGATAGTGTGGGTGTTACAATATCAATCACGTCAACCTTTTCTAGCAGTAGTGCTGCGGAATCAAAATAAGAATAGCCTTTTTCTTTTTCAAGTTGAGCACCCAGTGCTTTATTTGAATCGTAAAATCCAACTAATTCATAAC
>CALITN010000163.1 GCA_938041595.1 uncultured Flavobacteriaceae bacterium
TTCATCAGAGAGTGACTCGTGGAAGTTTTATTTGGCGGGTAATGGTGCGGTGAATTATGCTCCTTTCCCTCCGGAGCTTTTAACCCCACGATCGGCTTCAACGATAAGTGTAGCAGATGGGGTGATTCCACTGAGTTGGACATGTAGTGATATTGAGGGAGACATCACCTCCTTTGAAGTGTATTTGGATACGACGGATGCTTCTTCAGTAGCTACGGTAGTGACATATTTTGGAGAAACAACAGAGATAGAGGTAGAGGCGGAGCCTGGTAATACTTACTATTGGAAAGTCATTGCGATAGATGCCGATGAGAACAAATCCAGCTCAGGAGTGTACAGTTTTATTACGCAATAAATCTTGATTTATAATTAGCTTGTATTTCGAGGTTAATATTTATGTAACATTAATTTGATTATATGTCCCACGTCCCATCCCTAGGGGGTGGGACAATGGGATAAAAGCTGAAAGTTTCTCGATGTCCTGGAAGGAAGTCACTCGGCTGGGGTTTTGAGATTCATTTTTCTTTTTGTAGTGCTAGACTCATAATGGTATGTAAATTAAACGCTGTTGATCTCAATTACAGGGTTGTCAACAAATAAAATCAGCTGGAAACCTAAGTTATGATTGGCCTAAGGTATAATTAACGATGGAATAAAATGGGGTGCTTTGTAGGGGCATGAAGGGGATAGAGGGGTGTTAGTCCAAACTTCACTACATTTACTTTGAGTAAAGAAAAATTTTGTAATGCTTAGTAACCTTTATTCTTCTATGATTGGACTTGTGTGCAAATAGTGTGCAAGTAAAGAAAAGAAAAAGGGACTCCATTTCTGTAATCCCTTCGTTTACTCGTTGGCCCACTAGGGCTCGAACCTAGACTCTTCTGAACCAAAATCAGACGTGTTGCCAGTTACACCATGGGCCATTGCGGTGCAAATTTAACTCTAAATATGAAATCATCAAACATTTTTGGAAGAAAGAGAATTTAATGTTTTGTGAAATGCACTTTTGGATAATAGATTAATTCTTACTTTCGCTCGAAAAGCAATACATGTCCGAAGGAAGCTATAACAAATGGAATAGAATTTTTGGATGGAGTGTTTTTGGAATTGGGCTGCTCACCTACGGTCTAACGGTAGAACCCACAGCGAGTTATTGGGACTGTGCCGAATACATTGCCACTTCAGCAAAACTGCAAGTTGGGCATCCCCCTGGGGCGCCACTCTTTCAAATGCTTGGTGCTTTTTTTGCACTTTTTGCAAGCAGTAGTGAACAAATTGCACTGACCGTCAATTTTATGTCCGTTTTTTCCAGTGCTTTTACCTTACTCTTTATGTTTTGGACGCTTACGCTACTGCTGCGAAAGCTCCCCGCCTATCAAAAAATAGAAAGCCCTCAGGAAACACTCCTTTTCTTTGGAAGCGCCGCCATCGGCGTACTTGCTTACTGTTTTTCCGATAGCTTTTGGTTCAACGCTGTGGAGGCCGAGGTCTATGCTATGGCTACTTTTTTATTATCGCTCCTTTTTTGGTTGGGTCTGCGCTGGGAACAAGACATGCTTAAACCCAAAGGAGATCGTTGGCTAGTTATGATTGCCTTTGTGATAGGACTCTCTTTTGGTGTTCACTTTATGGGCTTGCTCACCATTCCCGCCATTGGAATGCTTTACTATTTTAAACACTATCAAAAGGTCACTTGGAAAGGATTTGTCATTGCCAATAGTATTTCTGTAGCCATCCTTTTATTTATTTTCAAACTACTACTCCCCACGACTCTTGCCTTTTTTGGGAAAGCAGAAGTCTATTTTGTCAATACCATCGGATTACCCTTTAACAGTGGAACGATCATTGCCGCTTTGATTTTAGTTCTTCTGTTCTACTACGGTCTTAAGGAAACAAAAAAACAAGGATGGGTCCAACTCAACACCGGTTTGCTTTGCATCCTGTTTGTCTTGGTTGGGTTTTCCTCTTGGCTGATGATCCCTATACGATCGAATGCCAATACTGTCATTAATGAAAATGCACCCGACAATGCACGAGCCCTTTTAGCCTATTATAATTTAGAACAATACCCTGAAACCCATTTGTTCTACGGCCCCATGTTCTCTGACATGTATGCTGGGCAAGACGAAATAGAACCTTATAAAGACGATAAACCCAAATATGAACGCGATGAAAAAACAGGGAAATATGTTATTGTAAACCATTGGGAACTTTCGGAAATTAACTCAAATGCGGCCCACCGTGGACTGCTTCCACGCCTTTGGAGTCCTGAGCACGCTGGGAATTATATGAATTTTACCGAGCCCCTTGATTTTCAACTAGCTCCCGAGTACAGTGGTAGTCAACGACTTCGTGACCGGGTCAACCAATTTCGCCAAGATGCTGAAGACGGGGTGCTTTCAGGAGAAGACTATCACAAGTTCTACAAAACCTATGGTGCTTACTTGGACATCGAAAAACCCTCATTACTGAGCAATCTGGTGTTCTTACTTGATTATCAGATGAGCTATATGTACTGGCGATACTTCCTCTGGAATTTCGCAGGACGCCAAAACGACTTACAAGGAGACTTTTCCATCTTGAAAGGAAATTGGATCAGTGGCATTCCCTTTGTCGATTCCCTTTTCTTAGGCAATCAAGCGGCCTTAGATAGTGATGCCAAAAACAATCCCGCTCGTAACACCTATTTTTTTCTTCCGCTTATTCTCGGAATCATAGGGCTCTATTTTCTTTACCAACAAGACCCCAAACGCTTTTGGATTTTACTTTTGTTTTTCCTTTTCACGGGTCTAGCATTAAAGGTATATCTCAACGAAAGACCCTTTGAACCCCGGGAAAGAGACTATGCCCTTGTTGGGTCTTTTTATGTCTTTGCCTTGTGGATTGGAATGGGTGCTTTTGCACTTACGCGATTTCTCAAAAAGAAATTTTCTTTCAGTGCTTCCCTCGCTGGTTTAGGGCTCTGCTTACTAGCCGTTCCCATGCTGATGGCTTTTCAAAATTGGGATGACCACGATCGATCCAACCGCTATACGGCACAATCCATTGCAAAATCCTATCTTCAATCCATCGAAAAAGACAAGGGTGCTATGATCTTCACCATTGGTGACAACGATACCTTTGCCATTTGGTATGCGCAAGAAATTGAGGGTTTTCGAACCGATGTACGCGCCATCAACACCAGCCTTTTGGCAACGGACTGGTATATTGATCAGATGAAACGAAAAACCTACGAAAGCCAACCGATTCCCTCGCAGTTAGAACACAAACTATACGCTTATGGGATTCGAGATTATATCAAATACGAACAACTACTCGACTCCGTACGTTGGGATATTGGCGATTTTGTGGATTGGGTTGCTAGTGATAACGAAGCCACA
>CALITN010000164.1 GCA_938041595.1 uncultured Flavobacteriaceae bacterium
GGCTGAAGTGGCTACACACGAATTGATCAAGATTCTTTGGGCTTCAGGAAAAAAAGTAGTTGTACCTAAGATACAGCCCAAAGGCCAGTTGAGCCACCATCTTTGGATGCCTGCAACCCCTAAACTAGTTAATCAATGGGGCATTACCGAGCCTATTGATGATAATTCTATTGAAGCCCAACAGCTAGATGTAGTGATTGTCCCCCTTTTAGCAATTGATCAAAATGGGCAGCGTGTTGGATATGGGAAAGGATTTTACGATCGTTTTTTGGCAAACTGTCGTTCGGATGTTATCCGAATAGGGATTGGTTTTTTCCCTCCCATAGCCCCTATCGCAGACATTGAATCCACGGATATTCCTCTAGACAGCTATATAACGCAAGAAAAAACCTATTTGTTTTAAAGTTGGGAAGGAGTGAAAATTTTTTTATTGAATAAAAGTAAGATTCCCACGCCAATACTGATCCAAGCATCAGCAGCATTAAAAATATATTCAAAAAACAAATAGCGGTCTCCCCCGATACCAGGCAACCATTGTGGCCAAGTCCACTCCACCAAAGGGAATTGAAACATATCCACCACATGCCCAAAGAAAAGGGGTGCATAGCCACTTCCACCGGCCCAAGTGGCTACTTGTCCATAGCTATTGGTAAACAAAACCCCATAGAAAACCGAGTCTAAAATATTTCCGAGTGCTCCGGCAAAGATCAAACATAGGGCAATCGGTAGCAGGGTCTTTGTGCGTTGGCGAAGCGTTCCCCAAAGCCAATACCCCAAACCACAAATGGCAACCAAGCGAAAGCCAGTCAATAAAAGTTTTGCGGTGCGTTCTGACAAAAATGGAAAAATAGTATCCAAGCGCGTTCCCATAGCCATCCCTTTGTTTTCGACAAATAGTAATTTAAAAAAGCCCCAATCGACAATAGCATCTTGACCATAGAGTGTCAAAGGGTAGTTGAGTTTGATGCTAATTTTGATCCATTGATCGATAACCAGCAACACAAGAACCAATAAAAAAGCGGTGAAGGCATTTAGTGGGCGGAAGGAAAGTTTGACCATGGGTTCAAAATGAGTTCAAAAATACACATATCAACGGGCTTTGCAATTGACAGAGCCTTGGAGATTCACAATTTGAAAAAGAGCATCTGTGGTTGCCGTGCTGCAAGAAAGCAATTTTCCTTGAGACTCGGCCTGGAGTTTCATTTCCTGATGAATAATTTCTACCAGCGCGGATTGGGTTTTTAAGTGCCCTTTGGTTTTTTGTAAATCCAGATGGCAGCTTCCCGTTTGTATTTGAATATTGAGTGTTTCGTAGTGTCCTTGGACCTTTAGCTGTCCCTGCTTTATGTTTAGCTCAATGGTTAGGAAGGATGGGGCTTGGATTTGGATACTACTGGCAATGACTTTATGAGCGGAGAGCTTGTCTGCCGGATTGGATAAAAGTGGGTTTCGAAATTCTGTCAACAACAGTTCTCGGTTCTCCGACTGACTGCGAAGCCCCATCTGGTCTTGGAGCTCTCCATCCGTTTGATAAGAGATCACAAGGGTATTATCAAGGCGATTGCTTAGTGAAATGGCACTCGCATAGGGCAAAACTAAAGCGACGTGATCCAAAGACTCCATATCCCAGCTTTTTGTCCGAACAGACTGCGAGGAGAGCGTCCAAGCACTGCAAAAGAAGCCTATCAGAGCAAGGGTCTTATTTCTGAATGTTTTTAGCTTCAATACTGAGCGTAGCATGGGGAACCAACAAAAGACGTTTTTTGTTGATGAGTTTTCCCGTAACACGGCAAATGCCATAGGTCTTATTTTCAATCCGTATCAAAGCATTTCTCAAGTCTCGGATAAATTTTTCCTGACGGATCGCGAGCTGGGTGTTGGCTTCTTTGGACATGGTTTCAGAACCTTCTTCAAAGGCTTTAAATGTGGGAGAGGTGTCTTCTGTTCCATTGTTCCCATCATTCATGTAGGCACTTTTGAGCAGTTCCAAGTCTGCTTGCGCCTTTTCTATTTTTTCTTCAATGAGTCCTTTAAATTCTAAAAGTTCCGAATCGGTATATCGTTTTTTTGTTGCTGCTGGCATGATTACAGTTTTTTTATGGTTATCTGTGTATCAATTTCATCAAACGTTAGGGCTTGTCCATCAGGCAAATGTGCTACAAAGTCCAGTGCCTCTGTTAAGGTCTCTGACATGATATAGCTCTTGTTGTTTCCAACGGCTTTTTCGAGCCCAGCATGCTGTGCTATTTGCACGGCAATCTTGTCGGTGACTTCAAGTCCCGCATCTTTTCGGAGGTTTTGAATTCGATTGACCAGTTCCCTTGAGATTCCCTCTTCAATTAAGGTTTCATTTAAAGTGATATCGAGAGCAACCGTTGTTCCGCTTCCAGAAGCGATCAACCATCCTTCAATATCCTTGGTGTTGACTTCCACGTCCGATTTTTCTAAAGTAATATTTTTTTCGTTTACTATGACGTCTAATTTGCCTTGGTCTTCCAATTGGCGAATTTCGTTCTCAGAAAGTTGTTTGATTGCTTCGGCTACAAAGCGCATCTCTTTTCCAAATCGGGGCCCCAGGGTTTTAAAATTCGGCTTGATTTCTTTGACCAAAATGGCACTGGCATCATCAAGTAGTTCCAATTCTTTGACATTGATTTCCGTTTTGATTTGATCGATAATGGATTCCAATTGTGCCCGATCTTCCTTGTTTTTGACAGGAATCATTAGTTTTTGAAGTGGTTGGCGAACTTTAATCTGTTCTTTTTTCCGTAGGGAAAGGCCTAATGAAACAATCAAACGAGCTTTGTTAATTCGGGCTTCCAAAGCAGGGTCAATCCGTTCGGGTTGTGCTATCGGGAAATCGCTGAGGTGTACCGAAGCAAAAGATTCAATAGCAGTGCTTTGGATCAAATCTTGATACAAACGATCCGTGTAGAAAGGGGCAATGGGAGCGGCTAGTTTGGCTACATTTAGCAAACACTCAAAAAGGGTTTGATAAGCCGACATTTTATCTGTTCCGTAAGTTCCTTTCCAAAAACGGCGACGGTTCAAACGAACGTACCAGTTGCTCAATTTTTCCTGAACAAAATCAGCAATGGCTCTTGCCGCTTTTGTAGGCTCGTAGTCCGAATAGGCTTTGTCCACCTCTGTAATCAAAGAGTTCAATTCAGATAAAATCCAGCGATCCAATTCAGTGCGTTGGTTAAGTGGAAGAGCGTCTTCTTGATAACGGAAGCCATCAATATTACTATAAAGGCTGAAAAAGGAATAGGTGTTATAGAGTGTGCCAAAAAATTTGCGTTGGACTTCTGCAATGCCTTCCACATCAAACTTTAGGTTGTCCCAAGGATTGGCATTGGCAATCATATACCAGCGCGTGGCGTCTGGGCCATATTTTTTCAAGGTTTCAAAAGGATCGGCGGCATTGCCTAATCGTTTTGACATTTTCTGACCATTTTTGTCGAGAACCAGTCCGTTGGACACCACATTTTTATAACTGACCTGATCGAAGACCAAGGTTGCAATAGCGTGTAAGGTATAAAACCATCCACGGGTCTGATCGACTCCTTCTGCAATATAATCAGCAGGGAAAGCTTCGCCAGAATCGATTTTTTCTTTGTTTTCAAACGGATAGTGCCATTGAGCATAGGGCATCGATCCGGAGTCAAACCAAACATCAATAAGGTCACTTTCTCTGAAGAGGGGCGTACGCGCATCATCTGCAATCAAGACGACGGGATCCACGGTGTTTTTGTGTAGGTCAATCTTTTCATAGTTGGCTTCGTCATAGTTTCCCACTTCAAAACCTACAAAGGGATTGTTTTTTTGAACTCCAGCGGCTTGTGCTTTTTCAATTTCGGAGATAAATTCCTCCATAGAGCCGATTACTTTGACGTGCTTTCCATCTTCCGAACGCCAAATAGGGAGTGGAATTCCCCAGAATCGAGATCGGGAAAGGTTCCAATCATTGGCATTTTGCAGCCAGTTGCCGAAA
>CALITN010000165.1 GCA_938041595.1 uncultured Flavobacteriaceae bacterium
CTTTTGGAAAACAATTGGCAATTAGATCAACTGGCTTGTCTGAATTCAGAACTTGCCGAGAAGTTCAACCTTACCGTCTCGGAAACCATTCCTAAAGATTCGGTTGCACTGCTTTTGACCTGTGAGTACATGGTGGCCAACAAAGGAGGTATGTTGATTTGTCAACATCAAATTCATAACCTCAGCTTAGATAAACTCCCCGAGCACCTGATTGTTTTCGCTGGAACCGATCAGTTTGCGCCTGACGTAAGTGAGGGAATGTCACTGTTAAAATCAAAGTATTTTGGAGATTTGCCAACCAACATCACCACCCTGAATGTGAAAGATTCTTCCAAAGAGAATGATTTCTTATCCCAAGGGAATTCCTCAAAAAATATCTACTTAATCCTGCAAGAATAAGGTGCATGAAAGACCTTAAAATTCGAGCCTTTTCTGGGCTGCTCTATGCGGCACTCTTAGTGGTCTCTATTTTTCAAGGACCTGGATTCTTTTACCCTGTTCTTTTTGTATTTTCTAGTCTTGCAGCGATTGAATTCTTTCGTCTTTTACAACTGCGTTTTATCCTTCCACTGCTTTCCCTTTTTGGAATTTATTATTCGCACTATAAAGGCTTGCTCTCTGCCACAGCAATTCAATTGATGCTTGGCTATACGCTGCTATGTTGCCTTATTTTTACAGCGCGCTTGCATCGTCCTTTTACTATGAATGGAAGGCTTCTTAAAGGTGTTTTAGGTTACGGTTATGTCTTAGGTTCATGCTTTTTCATCATTGCCCTCTATGGCACAGAAACAAGCTTTGAACCCATCACCATGCTATTGGTTTATGTTCTTATTTGGGTAAACAACAGCGCTGCTTATTTTATCGGAAGTCAATTGGGTAAAACACCTTTATTCCCTAGTATCTCTCCAAAAAAATCATGGGAAGGATTCTGGGGTGGGCAATTTTTCTGTCTCCTTTTCGGACTACTCGTCTATTTCACCTATTGGCCCTCCGAATACTCCCCCATTACAATAATAACACTATCATTATTGACACCGAGTCTGGCCACCTATGGAGATTTGATCCAGTCACAATTCAAACGCATTGCAGGAGTCAAGGACAGCGGCAGTCTGTTACCGGGTCATGGAGGCTTCTACGATCGGATGGACAGCATCATTTACACTGCTCCTTTTGTATATTTAATCCAAGAAATCATCCAATATGTTTCATAAAGAAGGTTTTCAAATCATTTTAGGCAGCTTCGTTTTGGTAGCTACAATGGCGCTTGGCGCAGAATACGGTATCAGCAATTTCTATCTGCAAAAAGGAATTCAGTTGGTAGCATTAGTGCTTTTAATCCTAGTGCTACAGTTTTTCAGAAATCCCAAACGCAATACCCCTATTGATGATTCTCTTCTCTACGCTCCTGTGGATGGAAAAGTAGTCGTTATTGAAGAAGTTTTTGAAAAAGAATTTTTTAAGGACAAACGCTTACAGGTATCCATATTCATGTCTCCAATCAACGTCCACGTAACACGATACTGTATGAGTGGAAAAGTTGTTTTTAGTAAATACCATCCCGGGAAATATTTAGTCGCTTGGCATCCTAAGTCCTCGGAGGAAAATGAACGAACCACCATCGTTTTGGAAAACAAATCTTTTGGTCAGGTACTTTACCGGCAGATTGCTGGTGCTCTGGCGCGACGGATTGTAAACTATGCCGAAGAAGGCACCCAAGTTGTCCAAGGAACCGATGCAGGCTTTATCAAGTTTGGATCTCGAATCGACTTATATCTTCCCCTTGGAACCCCGCTGAATGTGTCCCTCAATCAGGTGGTCAAAGGAGGCATTGATGTTATTGCGAAAGCTTAGCCAAGCTTTCTTTTAGTACTGTAATTTTATCCATTGCATCTGCGGCTTTCTTTTTTTCAATAGCCACCACTTGATCTGGTGCATTGTTTACGAAGCGTTCGTTGCTAAGCTTTTTCTCCACAGATAGTAAAAAACCTTGGGCATAACGCAGTTCTTCCTGCAGCTTTTTACGTTCAGCAGCAACGTCAATTTTTCCCTCCAAGGGGATGAAAAACTCGGTAGTGCCTACACGGAAAGTACCTCCCATTTGACTTTCATCAGGAGCGGAATACTGAATATTTTCAATATACCCCAATTGGTGAAGAAGAGCCTCATAATGATGCCAGGGATTCTGAGCATTGGTCACATAGAGTCGAATGGTCTCTTTGAAACCTAAATTCTTTTCTTTTCTGAAGTTTCGAACCGCACCAATCAGTTGTTGGATTTGATCAAAGTCCTCCAACAATCTAGTGTCATACTTCTCGGGTTGTGGCCATGCTGAAACAGCCAAGGCTTCCATGGAGCTTCGTTCACCACAGAAATGCCAGAGCTCTTCCGTGATAAAAGGCATAAAAGGATGCAAAACGCGAAGGTTTTTTTCAAAGAGTTCCGTCACGCGCTTTTTTGTTTGGGGATCGATGGTATTATTGGTCGTTTTGATGGATTCCAACAACCAAGAACAGTAATCATCCCAAACCAGCTTGTAGAGGGTCATCAAAGCATCCGAAATACGGTATTTTGAAAAATGGTCCTCTACCTGTTCCAAAGCGCGATTGAAGGCATTATCATACCAATCCAAGGCAAGGGTTGCTGCAGCAGAGGGAGGATTTTCTGAAACTTCCCAACTTTGAATCAAACGGTAGGCGTTCCACAATTTATTGGAAAAGTTTTTGCCCTGCTGACAGAGCGATTCATCAAAGAGCAAATCGTTTCCAGCGGCTGTACTCAACATGAGTCCGACACGAACCGAATCGGCTCCATATTCCGCAATCAAGCCCAAAGCATCAGGAGAATTCCCTAATTGTTTAGACATTTTTCGACCTTGCTTGTCGCGAACCAAGCCGGTTAGATAAACATTTTCAAAAGGTCTTTCTGCCCGTAATTCATAGCCAGAAACAATCATTCGGGCAACCCAAAAGAATAAAATATCTGGGCCTGTCACCAAATCTTGCGTAGGATAGTAATAATTGATTTCCTCATTCTCGGGTGCCATCACTCCATCAAAGACAGAAATGGGCCATAGCCATGACGAAAACCAGGTATCCAATACATCTTCTTCTTGACGGAGGTCTTCAAGACTCAGGCTAGTATTAGCTGTTTTTTCTTGTGCCAAAAGTAAGGCCTCCTCAGCAGTGGCAGCTACAACAAAGTCTTCCTTTCCTGGACCGTAATAAAAGGCCGGAATCTGATGCCCCCACCAAAGCTGTCGAGAAATATTCCAATCACGAATATTCTCCATCCAATGACGGTAAGTACTATTGAATTTTTTAGGTAAAAGAGCTACTTCCTCTGATTCTAAAACTGCTTTTAAAGCAGGCTCTGCTAGGGTTTCCATTTTTAAAAACCACTGATCGGAAAGGCGCGGCTCAATTACTGCTTTGGTGCGCTCCGAAGTGCCCACCTTATTGATATGGTTCTCTTTTTTTACCAAAAATCCTTTTTCCTCCAAGGCCTTGGCAAAGGTTTTTCGTGCTTTAAATCGGTCTTGTCCTTCCCAGGCTCCTGCCTGTTCGTTCAATCGTCCATCCGAATGGAAAATATCTATAACTTCTAACTGGTGTCGCTCGCCCAATGCTTTATCATTAGGGTCGTGCGCTGGTGTTACTTTCAAACAACCGGTTCCAAATTCAGAATCCACGTAGGTGTCCAAAATGATGGGAATTTCACGACCAACTATGGGAACGATGGCTTTTTTACCATGCAGTTCTGTGTAGCGTTCGTCCTCTGGGTGAATACAAATGGCCGTATCCCCAAAAATGGTTTCAGGACGTGTGGTCGCTACCGTAATTTTCTCTTCACTCCCTACAATGGGATATGAGACATAATAAAGTAATCCTTGCTTTTCCTCATAGATCACCTCCTCATCGGAAAGCGTAGTTTGGGCTTCAGGATCCCAATTAACCATACGATAGCCTTTGTAAATGAATCCCTTATTGTAGAGGTCAACAAATACTTTGATCACCGATGCTGACAAACGGTCATTGAGGGTGAATTGGGTTCGATCCCAATCACACGAACAGCCCAGTTTTTTGAGTTGCTCTAGAATCACACCGCCGTATTCGTGCGTCCAATCCCAAGCATGCTTCAAAAACGCTTCACGGGACAAATCAGACTTGTCAATTCCTTCCTGTTTGAGTTTGGCCACCACCTTAGCTTCCGTAGCAATTGAAGCGTGATCGGTACCGGGAACCCAACATGCATTGTACCCCTTCATTCGTGCACGACGGATCAAAATGTCCTGCAAACTATTGTTCAGCATATGTCCCATGTGCAACACCCCAGTTACGTTTGGAGGTGGAATCACTATCGTGTAAGGCTCTCGATCATCAGGCACTGACTTGAAGTACTTATTGTCAGTCCAATACTGATACCATTTATCTTCAACTTCTTGTGCCTTAAATTTTGATGGAATATCCATGTATATATATTGTGGTCTGATTTTTGATAAACAAAAATACAGAGCCCGTGCTTCATAAAAAAACATTTAGCAAGCACATAAATATCTTCATTATGAAACAACTTTTATTACTTATTGCCTTATTAACATTGGGAGGGACAAACGCTCAAGAAATTAGTTTTGAAAATGCAACAATTGATTTTGGCACTATCACTAAGGGAAGTGACGGAAATCGAACCTTTAAATTCACCAATACCGGTGCTGTAGCCTTGGAGATTCAAAAGGTATCTTCTTCTTGTGGTTGCACGATCCCCAAAAAACCAGAGGCCCCTATTGCCCCCGGTGAAACAGGAGAAATCCAAGTTCGATATGACACCAACCGAATGGGTCCTTTTCGCAAAACGATTACTGTAAATTCCAATGCTGTAGGGACTCCCATCGTTGCATTAAAAATCAGAGGTACTGTCGAATAAAGGCTTTAACACAAAGGTTTTGGTATGAAACAAATCGCCTCTTCGCACTAGTAGTTTGATTTTTTTCCCTGGTTTACGTTGTAACAAACCCGCAATTTCGTGAAGCTTTAAATCGTCCAAGCGCCGGTTGTTTATTCGACTTAAGACATCTCCTTTTTGAATCCCTGCTATGGCTGCTGGGGAATTGGGACGAACCTCTACTACTTCAATGATATCCTGTAATTCATATCGAATTACATCCCTTAAAAATATTTCAATTCCCCGATTGGCTCCACTTTCGTTATAGACGATATTGTTACTATTGTTTCGTTTTCTAGGCACCAATTCCACTCCGTTGTATTGCAATGAGATACCGCTCATATTGTAATAAAAAGGATCTTTAATCCGCTTGCTGGCTTTTACTGCCATCCGTTGATTCGGATAATCCAAGTAGAGGGTAAATCGACTGAGAAGTTCACCTCCAAGACTTCCAATCCGACCAGACAACACATCAATAGCTTTGAAATTATCCATTTCGGGATAGGCAACTTTGACATTTTTAAGGGTGTGTCTCCCCATGTGAATGGATTTGATTTTTCCACGTTCCCCAAAAATATCACCGTTAATACCCCGCCCCAGAAAATCCTCAAATAAAGGGGCTGTTTTTTCGATTGTACCCTCCGCTTCAAAAAGCCACAAAGCATCACTAGAGCCTGTATCAATCAGAAGAGGAGCTTTCATGGCAAGAGAATCGCGCAACGAAAATTCTAACTCTATATGTGGCTTATTTCGATAAAAGATGAGCGGATAGGATACTGCTTGGATGGGTATCGGAAAAAATCCCACATCCCTGTACACCTTAATTTTTTTATTGCCATAGTCAATTGTAATAGGGAAGTTTTTAAAAAATTCATGCCCGATAATTCCATCTATTTGTGTCCCCATCCGCCTAGAAAAAATATAATTGTTTTCTTCCACCAACAATATCTCTTGTGCTAGTCCTCGAATCTTCCCAATTTGCAATGTATTCCCTCGGGTGAGATAGGCCTTAGTGGCTTCGCCCTGACCCAGGCCAATTAGATTGAAACTATTTCGTTCTTTAAAATAAATCTTTGCGACACTAGAATTGTTGAATAACAGGGTCATTCCTACACCGGTATCCAGTAAAAAAGACAATTGTTGTCCATTGACTGTTACTGGAATGACAATCAGATTATTGATGAGCTGAAATGGGATTGTTTGCACCTTTCGCTTATTCAAAAAGAAAAAGTCGGCTTTTGATTGCGCTGTGACAATAGTGGTGAAAAAACAGCAGAGAAGTAGCAGAATGATGCGCATGTAAGTGGGGTTTTTGCAACAATTTAACGCCAATTCGTTCGGTTTCAAAATTTGGAGTTCTTCTCCTTGGCTTTTTTTTTCATCTTTGTAGCCTAATTTTTGGCATGCCATCTTTATCTATCAAAGGAAAAAAACTCCCTGCTTCACCAATACGCAAACTGGTCCCTTATGCTGAACAAGCAAAAGAACAAGGTGTGGAGGTACTACATTTGAACATTGGACAACCCGACATCCCAGCTCCTGAGCAAGCGATGAGAGTCGTTCGAGAACAAAACTTGAAATTGTTACCCTATGGAACCTCGCAGGGTTCAAAGGTTTATCGTGAAAAGCTTTGCGCCTATTATGCCCAGCATGAGATTGCGCTCGAAGCTGATGATATCATCGT
>CALITN010000166.1 GCA_938041595.1 uncultured Flavobacteriaceae bacterium
CATGATCCGCGAAAGTTCACCACCAGATGCAACATTCTTTAGCAGGCCAAACTTCCCCCCCATATTAGCTGAAAAAAGAAACTCCATTTGATCTTGTCCTTGAAACAAAAAATTTTCCGTAGGTGTTAATTCAATCTGAAAACGAGCATTTTCCATTCCTACCTTGGCAATGAGATTCTCCATCTTGGAAATCAAATCTGGGATCGCATTATGACGGCGCACCCGAAGATCCATTGCCAATTTAGTGAGATGCTCTTCCTCCGCAGTGGTACTTTCATTCAGTTTTGCAATACGTTCTTCTTGCTGTTCTGTATCCTCCAGCTGCGTCTCTAAAAAATCTCTTTTTTCTATCAATTCAGAGACATTATTTACTTGATGTTTTTTTAGAAGCATATATATATTTTGCAATTGGTTTTCAGCCAGTGCCAATGCTTCTGGATCGCTTTCCAATCCACTGGATTTCAATTGCAAGTCCGAATGAATATCGGTCAACTCGGCATGTAAGTTTTCCAATCGCAAAGGGAGTGACTCTAGCTGAGTAGACTTCTGTACCGCTGTTTTTAATTCAGAACGAAGTTGTCCCAACAAACTCAGCAAACCGATTTCTTCTGATTCTATAATCTGTATCGCTCCAGCCAAGCTCTCTTGTATATCTTGTACACTTGCCAACTCCTCTACTTTGTCCTCTAAAGGGGCCAATATGTCGGGCTGTAAATTTGCTGCCACTAACTCATCGTAAAGAAATTGATTGTAATCACGATCTTTCTGAGCTTGAGAGGCTGCAGAGCGAAGCAAATCCAGTTCTTTAAGACCCTGTTTGTAGCTAGCAAGAGTCTCTTGGTAATTTTTCAATATGGATTGATTATCCGCCAAAGCATCCAAAACTTGAAATTGATATTCTGTTTTGGTCAGCCTAAGGGTTTGATGCTGCGAATGGATGTCAATCAAAAAATTGGCAAGTTTCTCAAGAACATCCAAATTCACAGGACTGTCGTTGACAAAAGCGCGCGATTTTCCAGAGGGAATGATTTCTCTTCGAATGATCGTTTCGTTGGAATAGTCCAATGCTTCTTGTTCAAAAAAAGAGTGTAAACCATAGGGGGCAATATCGAAATGGGCTTCAATAATGCACTTTTTGTCACTGTCTTTGAGTGCAGAACGATCAGCACGCTTTCCTAGTACTAATGATAAAGCACCCAATAGAATCGATGTCCCTGCTCCTGTCTCTCCGGTGATGGTGGTCATACCCGTGTTGAAAGACACATCAAGATGTTCAATCAAGGCGTAATTATCAATGGAAAGAGCGGTTAACAAGCGAATTAAATTTTATCAAAGATAGCAGACAGAAGGTGCAAAATCAAACAATTAGAATTTGATTTCTTTCCACTGAGGATTAAAAAAGGGAGCCATCCTACGGAGTTGACTTATCATATTATTGATTCCTACTCTGGGGCCTCCTGTGAATACATCGACCAACTCGCCTGCTTTGGCATCAAAAAACACCTGCAACAAAAAGGCATTTGGGCGTCTTTCATAAAGTCCATAAAGGGTTTCTATTGATGAGACTATTGATTCTTTGGCTTTCATGGGACTGGATACCATCTGATCCATTCCCTCACGATGATACTGGTACAGAGCTTGACGGTATTCCTGGAAGGTGTTTGAACGCAAAGAATCAATCAACCAGAATCGGTTCCTAATGCCATCGTTTTGATTCCACCCAATGAGTTTGGATTGCTGTGCAAGGTTGGTGATTTTCTGTGCTAACTCAAAATAATTCGCCCCACCATTTTTCTCAAAACTAGCCGCATCAAGACCTAAAATAATGTGGATATAAAAACTCAACAAGGAAACCAAGTTCGATTGAAAAATCGCTGGGTTATAAATCAGAGGTTGGTATTCTTGGTAGGTGAAAGAAACATCGTTGTCAAGATAATTAAATAAGGGACTGTCGTAGTTACTATCAAAAATAGGACGCTGAGATTGGATTTGTAAGTTGCCTTCAAAGCGGTTATTACTATAGGAAGTAAGGGTTAAAACAAAACTACACTTGATACGCTCTTGAGGTAAAAAGTCTCGCTGAGTCCAACTCCGTGAATTGATGAATTCATTGAGCGATTGTTCCAAAGTTTCAAATATTTGGCGATTGGTTTGATCCACCAAATCTGCATTAACTACAACTTGACTTTCCAATTCTTGTGCTGTCAGACCAAAGGAAAGACTGACAAAAAACAAACAGAAAAATAATTTAGGTAAGGATCTCATTCCAGATGTCTTTAGCAACGTCTTCTTTGGACTTAAGAGGGAAAGATTTAGGTGTTTCATTCTTTCCAATATAAGTAATTTTATTGGTATCAGAAGCAAATCCAGCACCGGTGTCTGCAAGGGAATTTAGAACAATCGCATCGAGATTTTTACGCTTGAGTTTTTCGATGGCATGCACCAACTCGTTTTCCGTCTCCAAAGCAAAGCCTACCAAAAACTGATTCTTTTTTTGTTTCCCCATCTGTGCCAGTATATCTGGATTGGGAATCAGTTCAATAAGGGGTGTTCCAGTTTCTTTTTTGATTTTTTGGGAAGCCCGCATGCGGGGCTTAAAATCTGCTACCGCCGCTGCTGCAATGGCAAAATCAATCGTATCGTAAAGATTAAAAACAGCTGCATGCATTTCATCAGCAGTGCTAATTTCTTCAATATTAAATGGTACTTCATCCGTATCTAATGAATGGGGGCCTAATATCAAGTGAACTTCAGCGCCCAAATTGGCTGCTTGATATGCCAATGCAAGCCCCATTTTACCCGAAGAAAAATTTCCGATAAAACGAACGGGATCTATCGGCTCATAGGTAGGGCCTGCGGTTATTAAGACTTTTTTACCCAACAGAGGTGATTGACTATAAAAATAACGAATGCTATGCTCTAAAATCTCTTGGGGTTCCAACATACGTCCTTTGCCTTCCAAACCACTAGCCAAAGATCCTTCACCAACGGGTAAAACAATATTGCCGTAGGCTTCAAGTGTCTTTAGATTTTTCTGATTGGCAGGATGTGCATACATGTCCAAGTCCATTGCCGGAGCAATCATTACAGGACAGCGGGCAGAAAGATAGGTTGCAATGAGTAAGTTGTTGCATTTGGCATGTGCCATTGCGGATAAGCTATTCGCTGTAGCTGGAGCAATAAGCATCAGGTCAGCCCAATTGCCTAGGGCAACATGATCGTTCCAAACAGGATTGTCCGCATCCTCTGATACGAAAGAGGAAAGTACTGGTTCTTGGGAAAGAACAGAGAGCGTCAAGGGAGTAACAAAAGCATGGGCATCGGGAGTCAAAATCACCCGAACCGAAGCCCCTTCTTTTTTAAATAAACGAATTAAGGAGGGGATTTTGTAGGCAGCAATTCCAGCAGAAATGCCCAACACTATCTTTTTACCCCGAAGCCTTTTCATTGCCTATTGCTCCGCTTCGTCGGTATTGCGGTAGTATATCTTGTCGTTAAACCACTCCTCGATAGCCATTGCTTGTGGTTTTGGAAGTTTTTCATAAAACCTAGAAACCTCTATCTGTTCCTTGTTTTCAAAAATCTCCTCAAGACTGTCATTGTGCGTGGCGAATTCGTCCAGTTTCTCATGCAATTCCCCCTTGATGTCAAGATTGATCTGAGAAGCCCTTTTAGCAATAATAGAGATGGCCTCATAAATATTTTCAGTGGGATTTTCAATCGCTTCACGGTTGAATGTCTGGGTGGAAACGGCGGCTTTGGAATTCATATACTTTGTCATGTTGCTACTTTTTTATTTGGTAAGCTTTTCTTCTTCGGTTTGGTAGGTTGCTAACAATTTATCTACTCGCTTTAGCTTCTGAGCAAGGTCCTCCGAAAAAATAGTTTCAGGATAATATTTTAGAATGGTGCTGTGGAGTTTTTTTAGATCCAACAAACGTTGCTCTTGAAGGCCTGCGACACTATTGGAGGCAATTTCAAAAGAAGCTAAAAACTTATAATAGAGTGCTTCTTCACGAAATTTGGTTCCTGGAAACTCTCCAACAAAATTATCCAAAGCTTGAATTGCCGCTTTGTAATCTTGTATGGTGTAGTATTGTTTACTGATTTCGAAGTCTTTTTGCTCCAGTTTGGTTTGTAATTCTATAATCAGCGCATTGGCTTCTTCGGTAAATTCCGAATTCGGGTAATTATTGATGAAAATCTGAAGTTTTTCCACGGCTGTATGAGTGTCTTTTTGATCCAAACTATGAATAGGTGACTTCATGTAGTAGGACTTTGCAGCCATAAAATAGGCCTCTACAATGCGGTTACTCTTGGGATAGGACTTAATAAAATTTTCAAACTGATAGGCTGCTAAATAATAATCCTTAGTGTAGTAATACGAATCAGCAAAAAAGAAAATCAAACGCTCTGCTTGTGGTTTTCCTCGATAAGAGGGAATCACCATTTCAAAAAGACGATTGGCTTTTCGATAATCTCCCTCTTTGTAATAGGCTTCAGCAGCTTTATATTTGTCCGAAATAACATCCCCATTAATGAGTTTTTGATACTCGCTGCATCCACTGAAAAGCAGCACTATCAAGAACAAAGAAAGAAAGCTGAATAATTTCGTACGCATAGCTTTAACTGAATAGCTGACAAAGGTACTGTAAATCGAAGTCTCAAGCAATCTTTAAGAAAAATTTAACCTTAGCCATTATCTGTAGTAAAGCTGCTTTAATTTTG
>CALITN010000167.1 GCA_938041595.1 uncultured Flavobacteriaceae bacterium
GAAGCATTTCGATTTTATCCTTGGAAGACTTAGAAGTCACCGCTAGAATGCACTGATAGCCTTTTATTTGACATACCATTGCCAGGCTAAACCCCGTATTACCTGAGGTCGTTTCAATGATCGTGCTTCCCGGTTTCAACAAGCCTAATTTTTCGGCTTGCTCAATGATGTGAATTGCAATTCGATCCTTGTTGGAATGACCGGGATTAAAAGCTTCAAATTTGGTGAAGTATTGACCGGGAAAGTTTTTCGTTACTTCATTGAGCCGGATCATTGGGGTGTTTCCAACCAGCTCTAAAATCGAATTGTATACGTTCACCGAAACTAATTTAAATTGGCAAAAGCCTTGGTTGTGCAAATTTACAAAAAAAAGACTTTTCTACTCGGCCTCTAGTTGAAGTAAGAACGTATATTTATCTGCCAATTCTTTTAAATAGCTATACCGTCCAGAAGCGCCTCCATGACCTGCTTTCATATTAGTATGTAAGAATAATAGATTTGAATCTAGCTTTTTATCTCGCAACATAGCAACCCATTTGGCTGGCTCCCAATACTGAACTTGAGAGTCATGATAGCCCGTGGTAACTAATAAATTTGGATAGGCCTGTTGGCTCACCTGATCGTAGGGGGAATAGGACTTCATATAGTCGTAGTACTTCTTTTGATTGGGATCTCCCCATTCGTCATACTCATAGGTTGTCAGCGGAATGGAATCATCCAACATGGTTGTGATCACATCAACAAAGGGAACCGCAGCGATAACACCTCGATAAAGCTCCGGTGCTTGATTGATTACAGCTCCCATCAGCAACCCTCCTGCAGACCCCCCATAGGCATACAAATGTTCGGCTGAAGTGTATTTTTTTTCAATGAGATATTTAGAACAATCTACAAAGTCGTTGAATGTATTCTTTTTGTGCAATAGCTTACCCTTTTCATACCAATCGCGTCCCATATATTCGCCGCCACGTATGTGAGCTATGGCATATACGAACCCTCGATCCAGAAGACTCAGGCGCGTCGAAGAAAAATTAGGGTCAATGGTACTCCCATAAGATCCATAAGCATATTGCAGCAAAGGGGTGTTTACACCAGGCTTGGTATCCTTGTGATAGATTATAGAAATTGGGATTTCCACCCCATCTCTCGCTAGGGCCCATATTCGCTCTTCGCGATAATTCGCGGAATCAAATTGGGGATCCATCACCTCTTGTGTCTTTAATACTTCCTGGGTTTTGTCGTGCATATCGTATTCAAACACAGAACTTGGTGTTTTCAAAGAATTGTATACGTAACGGAGCTTTTGGGTTTCAAATTGTGGGTTATACCCGGTGTAGGCGGTGTAGGTCTCCCCTTCCATAGGCAAATAATAATCTTCCTTTCCGTCCCATCGAGATACTCTAATCTGTGTTAATCCATTGGTACGAGTGGTGAGAACCCAATAATCTTGAAACAATTCTAGGTCTTCGATGAGAACATCCTTGTCAAAAGGAATCCAGTCCTTCCAATGTTTTTTTGATGGTTTTTTTAGTGATGTTTTAACAACCTTAAAGTTGTCCGCACCGTCGGCATTGGTGGTAATATACAAGGAATCCCGATAATGAGAGGCTGAGTATTCTAGTCCTCTGGTTCGTTTTTGAATTAACCTGAATTCCCCCAATGGGTCATCAGCTTCCAAGAAACGTTGTTCTGAAGTGAGAGTACTGTAAGAATAAATATTGATGAATTTTCTGGATTTGGACAATCCAATTCCCACGGAAAAGGTAGAGTCCTTTTCATGGAAAACAAGGACATCATCTGCTTTGGGGGCCTGCATATCGTGCCGATAGATCAATTCCGTACGAAGGGTTTCCGGATCTTTGTGGGTATAAAAGAGATAGCGTCCCGAGGCGTCCCATACACTTCCCCCTGTGGTGTTCTCCAATTCGGTATCCAGAATTTGATTCGTTTTGAGATCCTTGATATAGATTTTGTACTGACGTCGTGAGATCAAATCCAATCCAAAAGCCACTTTGGTATTGTCAGGACTAACGTTGATACCCGCTAATTGGAAATACGCAGTCCCTTCAGCCATTTTGTTGCAGTCAAATAAAATTTCCTCTGCAGCCGTTAGCGTGTCTTTCTTACGAGTATAAATGGGATAGTCCATTCCCTTTTCATAGCGTGTGATATACCAATAACCATTGTAGAAGTATGGAACCGATGCATCGTCTTCTTTGATACGAGCCTTCATTTCCTCATAGAGTTCCTCTTTCAGCGGTTGGGTATGCGCTGTCATTTTATCGTAATAGTCGTTTTCACGTTCCAAATAGTCAATTACTTCTGGATTGTCACGTTCACGCAACCAGAAATAGGGATCCATTCGGATATCGTTGTGTCTTTTGTGTTGGTGGTCGATTTTGTCCGCTACGGGTGGGATTAGGTTTACCGGTGGGGTCATTTTTTGTTTGGATTGGCAGGACATCAAAAAAAGGATGCCCGAACAGATTAATAGTTTCGCTACAAAATTCATCATAAGATTAATTGATCGAGTTGCATTGGTAAGAACCGATGGGAGAACCATCGGGGATTTTTGGGGTTAGATTGGGTTTAAAAGCCATAGGATTGGTAAAGAAATGCTCGATTTTGCGCCCTAAATAGGCAGCGAAAACGGTAGCTCCCTTCGCCTTACCTGCCTTGGAAATACGCGTAAGAAAGGCATCAGAATGGGCTGATACTTGTGGATAAACTTTTTTATTTAAATACAATTGAATCAATTGATTAATGACTTTGTTCTGTAGTAATTGTTGAATTTTTATTTCAGCGGAAGTCGTATAATTTTTATCAAATATTTCAGTCTGAACGGTATCCAATAAATCACCAAATCCGAGCTGTTTTCCATCAAAGGCCTTTTGCTGTATTAAACGATTCACACGCTCGGGATGAAATAACAATGAAAACTGTACTTCGGCCAGTGTTTGAGCCAAATTCAAATGGTCAAAAGCGACCCCTGTTTGGCTTTTAAAATTCTCTCTACCGCGGCTATTGCCAAAAGATCGAGGAGGTAATAGGGTGTGGAGTTTTTCGGGCAACAGTAGCTTTTGAGGTTCAATACTCCCCAGAAAAGCTGCCAGAGCTTCCCTTTGAAGTTCTGGTGCTACGGCTTTGGTTTCGTAGTCTATAGAGCCCTTGACAGCATAGGCATAGGACAAGCCACCAATAAGCTTGCTTACCGCTTCTATCTGGTAACGGTGCAGCAAATAGATCGGTACAAGACGATCCTCAAGAGTACTATAGGTTTCTCCTTCTTGCAAGTGGTTCAGTCCCAACTGACCCAATGCCACAGTGCGAATGGCGAGGAGTTTTTCCAGCTCTTCTGTAGGACTGGCTCCATTGTCCCATAAATGCGCCTTGGGATGCGCCCCTCCTAAGGGTCGTGCATCTTGATCGCTAATAAACGGAATCCCTGCTTTTTCACTGTCATTTATAATTGTGGTCAATGCCTTTGATTCATTGGTACCTTCGGGGAAATCACTATACGCATAGGCAACACTCACCTTGTCCCAGGCTCCTATTCCCGTATCATAAGCGTTTTCATAGGATATTTTTCCATCCTTAAGTTCCAATAATGGATGTGGATAATCCATCACAGAGGCCCTGTCTTTTGTACTGGCTGCAAAATTATGGGCAAAGCCTAGAGTGTGCCCTATTTCATGGGCGGAAAGCTGTCGGATTCGGGCCAATGCCATTTCCAACATGGCTGGATTGCGAACACCCCCTGCAAAAGGAGCTTCTGTAAGCCCTAAGGCGATCATATAATCCTGTCGAATTCGAAGACTTCCCAAACTCACATGCCCCTTAATAATTTCTCCCGTACGAGGGTCGACGACGCTGCTTCCATAGCTCCATCCTCTGGTGGATCGATGCACCCACTGAATAACATTGTAACGAACGTCTAGAGGGTCGGCATCCTCCGGAAGCATTTTGACTTGAAAAGCATTTTGATAACCGATGGATTCAAACGCCTGATTCCACCAACGCCCTCCCTCTAACAGGGCAGAACGAACGGGTTCTGGGGTTCCATTATCTAAATAATAAACGATGGGCTCCACAGCTTCGCTCACAGGCGCACTAGGGTCTTTTTTCTCCAACCGGTGGCGAACAATCAACTCCTGTAGCGTTGCCTCTTCGACCGGAGTAGCATAATCATAATAACGCAGGGCATTGACCCCAGCGCGGGGATCAAATCGACGGGGCTGATAATTCGCATCCGGCAATTCGATAAAGGAATGATGTTGCTGTACTGTGATCGCCTCCGGGCTTGGTGTGACACTCGACACCCAGTTGCCTTCCGGTTGGCCCGTAAAGGTCAGCAACACCTCAAATTCAACATTTTTAGGAAACGCCTTGGTTCGATCTAATGATAAAGCGGAGCGGCTTTGATCCAGCTTGTAGGTGCCTTGTTTACGTGATTTTAATCGCTGTATGACCCCATGTGCATCTTGTTTTAAAAAAGGGGAAAGATCAATCCAGTAGACACCCTTTTCTTGCTTGACAATAGGAAATCCAAAAAGAACCGATTTGGCAAACGCTTGTTGCACCGATTTTTTTTCTAATGCGTTGTTTGTGGTCGCCCGATATTTGTAATTGGGTTGAACCAATAATAGCTTATTCCCTGCTTTTTGAAATGTAACGATCCGACGTCTGCCCAGTTGCCCTCTATCCAGTCCAAGATCGTTGCTGCCGATTCCCTCGGAAAGACTGTTCACATAGAGAAACTCTTTTTCTAAATCGGATACTTCCAGTAGAATCTGATCTTTAGACCTGTGGTATTTAAAGTTGAAAAAGCCATTAAAAACAGCTGCGGATACTGTATTTTTTTTTGCTTCGGCTTTGGCTTTACGATAAAGAATGTGCCGCTTTTGGTTGGCAAAACCTATCGTGAGAAATAGTGAAAAGATAAGTGCAAGGAACGGTCGAACTCCCATAAGTGAAATTTTTTCCTAAAGCTATAAAATTATTAGTCATCTCTCCTACTCGCCCGATAGAGATCCTCCCGAAACTAGTCCCCGTGGATGTCTTCTGTTCATAGCCTTAGAAACAAGAATCTAAAATTGTTAGTAAAATGCGGAGCTACGGCTCTTTTTCCAATAATAGTAAGCGTCAAATAAAGTATGTTTGTAGAAAATAATTGCAATGGTTCAGACCGATCAACTGAAGTCACTAATGGAGCGCCTGGGAGCGTTAAGGAGGTATCTTTGACATTGATGCCAAACGCATTGAAATAGCCAATCAGGAAGAAAAAACCTTAGCCCCTGATTTTTGGAACCAACCCGCCGAGGCCGAGCAACATATGAAAGGCTTGCGAACCCTTAAAAAGTGGGTGCACGACTATGAGAGTATCCAATCCCAAACCGAAGATTTGGAGGTACTGCTGGAATTTCACAAAGCTGGAGAAGCCAGCGAAGCCGAAATAGACCATTTGCACAGCCAACTGATCGAAGCCCTGGAAGCCCTAGAGTTTCGCAATATGCTATCGGACGAAAGCGACCCACTCCATGCCGTATTGCAAATTACTGCTGGAGCTGGTGGAACAGAAAGCTGCGACTGGGCCGCCATGCTGATGCGTATGTATCTGATGTGGGGTGAAAAGAATGGCTTTAAGGTCCGGGAACTCAATCATCAAGGGGGTGACGTGGCTGGAATCAAGACCGTTACCCTGGAGTTTCAGGGAGACTATGGGTTTGGATGGTTAAAAGGTGAAAATGGCGTGCATCGTTTGGTCCGCATTTCCCCCTTTGACTCCAATGCCAAGCGGCATACTTCTTTTGCTTCGGTCTATGTGTATCCTTTGGTGGATGAAAGCATTGAAATTCAAGTAAACCCTGCCGAAATCTCCTGGGAAACCATGCGCGCCAGCGGTGCAGGAGGGCAAAACGTAAACAAAGTAGAAACCGCCGTTCGCTTGCGTCACCATCCCAGTGGGATTATGATTGAAAACTCGGAAACCCGTTCCCAATTGGAAAATAAAAACAAAGCCATGCAATTGCTGAAATCGCAATTGTATGAATTGGAAATGGAAAAGAAACGTGCCGCCCGAAGCGAAATTGAAGCCTCCAAGAAAAAAATTGAGTGGGGTTCCCAGATTCGCAATTATGTGATGCATCCCTACAAACTCGTCAAAGATGTACGTTCCCAGGTGGAAACCGCCGATGTGGACGGGGTGATGAACGGGCAATTGGATCCTTTCCTAAAGGGTTTTTTAATGTATCATGGACAATCCAAAACGGAGTAAACGAAGCCTATCGTTTTCTAAAAACACCGTCCCACCCTACTCCCCCTCTATTTATTTTTTATTACTTTTAAGGAAGACAGTATCCAAATCTGTTCTACGATCATGACATACCTACAGCCGATTTCCGGCCCTTATCCGCAACAGCCTTATACCAAAGTATTTTACCATAATACTTTTGGAAAGAACCGTGGATGTAAGATGTATTCAGGAGTTTTTAGGACGCAATTCAACAAAGACCACAAAGATTTATACGCATGTGAGCAACAAATCTCTTGCAAATATTAAAAATCCGTTAGACCATATCATCGAACAATAAAGTGATGATAATAAGTGTATTACAGATAAAAAAAGTATAAAAATATATAAAGGAAATAAACGCAATATGCGG
>CALITN010000168.1 GCA_938041595.1 uncultured Flavobacteriaceae bacterium
GGATTTTAAAACGCAAGTCGAGACCTTATTACAAGCAGCATTGGATGAAAATCCAAGCCTTTTTTTGATTGCGCTGCACATCGGTGCCAACCATGCCATTAAAATCGTAATTGACGGGGATACAGGAGTTTCCTTGCAAGAATGCATGCGAGTGAGCCGCGCCATAGAGCACAACATGGATAGAGAAGAACACGACTTCTCCCTTGAGGTGACTTCGGCCGGTGTCGGAGAGCCTTTGACAATGATCCGACAATACAAAAAAAATGTAGGGCGAAAACTGGAGGTAACCGATACAGAAGGCGCAGTTTATACGGGCAAACTGGAAAAGGCCTCCGAGGAAACCCTCAGCTTGAGTTGGAAACAGCGCGAGCCCAAGCCCTCGGGCAAAGGAAAAATAACGGTAAGCAAAACAAAAGAGCTGGCCTATGATGCGGTCAGCAGAGCCAAAATAATTGTTCAATTTTAAGTGTACTGAAGATGGAAAATTTAGCACTCATTGAGTCTTTTTCGGAATTTAAAGATGACAAACTCATCGATCGAGTCACCCTGATGGTGATTCTTGAGGAGGTTTTTCGCAACACCTTGAAAAGAAAATACGGGAATGACGAAAACTTTGATATTATCATCAACCCCGACAAAGGAGATTTGGAGATTTGGCGCAATCGTGTCGTTGTTGAAGACGGGAAAGTAGAAGATCCCAACGAAGAAATTGAACTCACCGAAGCCAAAAAAATTGAACCTGATTTTGAAGTTGGAGAAGACGTTTCCGAAGAAGTAAAGCTTATTGACCTAGGCCGCCGCTCCATCATGAGTCTTCGTCAGAACTTAGTGGCTAAAATTTTTGAACATGATAGCACGAACATTTTCAATCAGTTTAAAGACCGTGTGGGTGAAATCTACACCGCAGAAGTTCATCACATCCGCAGTCGGGAAGTTATTTTGTTAGATGATGAAGGAAATGAACTGATCCTTCCGAAAGACAAGCAAATCCCAAACGATTTTTTCCGCAAGGGCGACAATGTTCGTGGAGTGATTGATGCGGTGGAATTACGAGGAAACAAACCTCGAATTATTTTATCACGGACTTCTCCCGTATTCTTGGAGAAATTGTTTGAGCAAGAAATACCAGAAGTATTCGACGGATTGATTACCATCAAAAAAGCCGTTCGAATCCCAGGAGAAAAAGCCAAAGTAGCGGTCGATTCTTACGATGATCGAATTGATCCGGTGGGAGCCTGTGTGGGAATGAAAGGATCCCGAATTCACGGTGTTGTCCGGGAATTGGGTAATGAAAACATTGATGTCATCAATTACACAAACAATCTCCAATTATTCATTACACGATCGTTGAGCCCTGCCAAGATCAATTCCCTTAAAATCGATGAGGAAAACAAACGCGTTCAAGTGTTCTTAGATCCTGAGGAGGTGTCCAAAGCCATTGGAAAAGGAGGTCATAACATCCGTTTGGCTGGAAAACTGACCGGTTTTGATATTGATGTGTACCGTGAAGGTATGGAAGAGGATGTGGAATTAACCGAGTTCTCTGATGAAATCGAAGAATGGGTTATTGAAGAATTCAAAAAAGTAGGGTTGGATACAGCGAAGGCTGTACTAGAACTGGAAGTTCAAGACCTTTTAAAACGCACAGATTTGGAGGAAGAAACCATCAAAGAAGTTGTAAAAATCCTCAAAGAAGAGTTTGAAGACTAAAAGCCCAATAATTTTCTAAATTTGCACCGAAGCTGATTATATGTCCGATCAACCAAGCATACGTCTCAACAAAGTTCTCAGAGAATTAAATATCTCTCTGGACCGTGTTGTGGATTTTTTATCTGAGAAAGGAATCGAAGTGATAGCTCGTCCGACGACCAAAATTGACAATGCTACCTATCAGGTACTGTTGGACGAATTTGAGACGGACAAATCCAAGCGCGATGCCTCTCAAGAAATCAGTGAAGAAAAGCGCAAAGAGAAAGAACGACTGCGTGAGATTCAAGAGCAAAAAGAACAGGAACGTCTCCACCAGCTAGAAGTTCAGAAAGAAGCGGAGAAGGAGGAGGAAGCAAAAGTAGCATCCCCTAAGGTGGCCCTAAAAGGATTGACCCCGGTCGGGAAGATCGATCTGGAAGCTACCAAAGCGGCTCCTAAAAAAGCCAAAAAAGAGACCCCCAAAAAAGAAGAAGTCAGCCCTGAACCTGCCAAGGCACCCGAAGCCATTCTGGACAAAGAAGAAGCTCCTGAGGTAAAAACAGAGGAGGTGATAGCTGAAACCCCTGCAAAAGCAGTGGCGGAGCAGGCCGTGTCAGCGTCGGAAGAAAACACCGAAGACGAAGAAGGGCAAGAAGCCATCAAAACACAGTATAAAAAGCTTTCAGGACCTAAGAAAACAGGGCAGACAATCAACTTGGATGCTTTTAAATCCAAAGAGAAAAGTGTAGAGGAAGCGCGCAAGCGAAAGCGCAAGCGCATAAGCAAAGATCCCAAACCCGGAACGGCAGGAGCTAGTCCAGGAAACGCTCGTGGCAATCGAAAACCACAAGGCAAAGCAAGGACACAAGCCGCGCCAAAACAAGAGCCGACAGAAGAAGAAGTACAAAAGCAAATTCGGGAGACACTTGAAAAACTTCAAGGAAAGTCTTCCAAGTCTAAAGGGGCTAAATACCGAAGAGATAAGCGATCGCAACACCGTCAGAAGTCGGAAGACGAATTGGCACAGCAAGAAGCCGATAGCAAAATCTTGAAGGTAACAGAATTTATTACTGTAGGAGAGATCGCCACCTTGATGGAGATTGGATCTACAGAGATTATATCGGCTTGTATGTCGCTAGGAATCATGGTAACCATGAATCAGCGCTTGGATGCAGAAACCCTAACCATCGTAGCGGAAGAATTTGGCTATGAGGTTGATTTTGTCAAAACAGAATTAGAGGAAAGCATTGTAGAGGAGGAAGAAGACGATGAAAACCTTAGCCCACGCGCCCCCATCGTGACGGTTATGGGACATGTTGACCACGGGAAAACATCACTTCTTGACTTTATCCGTGAGGAAAATGTTATCGCGGGGGAGTCTGGGGGGATTACCCAGCATATTGGCGCCTATGGAGTAACCCTCAAAAACGGCCAACAGATGACATTCTTGGATACCCCAGGACACGAGGCCTTTACCGCAATGCGTGCTCGGGGAGCTCAAGTAACGGATATTGCTATCATAGTGGTGGCAGCGGATGATGCCATCATGCCTCAAACCAAGGAAGCAATCAGTCATGCACAAGCCGCCGGAGTACCCATTGTATTTGCGATTAATAAAATTGATAAATCCACAGCCAACCCCGATAAAATAAAAGAAGAGCTGGCCGGAATGAATCTGATGGTGGAAGATTGGGGCGGTAAAATCCAATCCCACGATATTTCTGCCTTGAAAGGGACAGGAGTCAATGAACTTCTCGAAAAAGTACTTCTAGAGGCAGAGCTTTTGGAATTGACAGCCAACAAAGACCGTCGTGCCAAAGGAACCGTAGTAGAAGCCTATTTGGATAAAGGACGCGGCTACGTGTCCACCGTTTTGGTTCAAACAGGAACGCTAGAAATTGGAGATTATATCCTTGCTGGAAAACACAGCGGAAAAGTGAAAGCAATGTTTAACGAGCGTGGCAACGCGCTAGCATCGGCACCGCCATCCACTCCGGTTTCGATCCTAGGATTGGACGGTGCTCCGCAGGCAGGGGATAATTTTAATGTATTAGTAGATGAGCGGGAAGCCAAGCAAATTGCGGCCAAGCGAACCCAGCTACTTCGCGAACAAAATGTCCGTACCCAACGTCATATTACGCTTGATGAAATCGGCCGTCGTATTGCATTAGGTGACTTTAAAGAGCTCAACATGATCCTCAAAGGCGATGTGGATGGTTCTGTTGAAGCTTTGACAGATTCCTTGCAGAAATTATCTACAGAAGAAATTCAAGTGAATATTATTCACAAAGGAGTGGGCGCAATCACCGAATCTGACGTTTTGTTAGCTTCTGCCTCAGACGCAATTGTAATCGGGTTTAACGTTCGTCCTACAGGCAATTCTCGAGAATTGGCTGAAAAGGAAGAAATCGATATCCGATCCTACTCCATTATCTATGATGCCATCAATGATGTGAAGGATGCTATGGAAGGCATGTTGTCTCCAGACATGAAAGAGGAAGTGACAGGTACTGTGGAAATTCGTGAGCTCTTCAAAATATCTAAAGTTGGAACCATTGCAGGCTGTATGGTAACCTCAGGAAAAGTGTATCGCAACTCTGGCATCCGAGTGATTCGAGAAGGAGTAGTGGTTCATACCGGAACACTCACTTCCCTCAAACGCTTTAAAGACGACGTTAAGGAAGTTGCCAAAGGCTATGATTGTGGGTTGCAGTTGAAAAACTATAACGATATCAAGATCGAGGATGTGCTGGAATGCTACCAAGAAGTAGCGGTGAAGAAAACCCTCAAATAATCTAATGTTGCATTTTGGGCTCTAAAAGAAAAGCCCCTCGATAATGTTGTTTAAGCTCTTGTAGCCTTGATTTTGCTTCAGAACGTTTCTTAAAAGGACCTACTTGAACTTTATAATTGGGCGTTTCAAAACTCAAATCGGGTTGCAAATCTGGAGCAATACGAGCAATACTTTTAAGTGTTCTTTGCGCTCCTTCATAATTCCCATAAAAGAGCTGAATTGTGAATTCATAGGATGCATAGCGCTCCTTGTCGGCTTCCATTTTTAAAGTAAAAGCCTTAGTTATGAGACTGTCCTCCATCACGACGACAGATGCTTTTAAGGGTTGTTGCTGCCCAAAAAGAAGGCCAGTGGCTATCAAAAAAACGCTCAAAAAGTATCGCATTTTGTATTTAATTTCTTCAACAAAAGAAAGACTTTTTTAGAGAATCTACAAAACAAAAGACACCTCTATTTAGAACAATTTTAAATTATATAATTGTCTCAATTCAGGTGGTCTGAAAAAGACT
>CALITN010000169.1 GCA_938041595.1 uncultured Flavobacteriaceae bacterium
TTTTTTGCAAAAAATTGTTTTTTATCATCCAGAAAATTCCAATAGAGACTGTTAAATGGACAGGCATCTTCTCCAGTTCGCTTTTTGAGGTTGTACTGGCATTCGGAGCAGTAGTTGCTCATTTTATTGATATAGGAGCCAGAGGATACGTAGGGCTTGGTCGCCACGATACCACCATCGGCCCACTGACTCATCCCTCGGGTATTGGGTAGTTGTACCCATTCAATAGCATCGGCATAAATACCCAAATACCATTCGTCTACTCGATTGGGGTCAACTTGCGCAAGAAGCGCAAAATTTCCTGTAATCATCAACCGCTGAATGTGATGAGCGTATGCATGATCAAGGGAGTTTTGAATGCTGTGATGCAAACAATTCATTTTGGTTTTTCCGGTCCAATAGAAATCTGGAAGAGGGTTGGTGTTTTCCAATTTGTTTGTCTTGGCATAGTGAGGCATTTCTTTCCAGTAAATCCCTCGCATATATTCGCGCCATCCGAGAATTTGTCGGACAAAGCCCTCGACTTGTGACAGGCTGATGACTGCTGTATTCGATCGGTAGTAAGCAATCACCTTTTCAATTACCTCTAAGGGGTGCAGAATTTTAACATTAAGGGCAAAGGATACTCGTGAGTGAAAAAGGTTGATTTCTTGAGTATGCATAGCATCTTGATAATCTCCAAAATGAACTAGCAGCTGTTCGCAGAAGTAATTGAGTTGTTTTAGAGCGGCATCACGGTTGGTGGGATATACGAAATGATCTGAATCAAAATTTCCAAGTGTTTTAACTCCTTGGGCTTTAAGAAGCTGTTCGAGTTCTATTAGGGCTTCATTTGACGGAATAAAAGGAGTCGGGATGGCTGGACTTCCTTTCCATTTGTTGCGGTTGTTTTTGTCAAAATTCCATTTTTCTCCTTCGGGTTGACTCCCTGCCATCAAAAGGTTGAATTTCTTCCGCATATAGCGATAGAAAAACTCCATGACATACTGCTTTTTTCCCTCAAAGAAAGTTTCCAATTCTTTCCGTGTGGTCAGAAAATGTTCTGTGTCATAGGATTTAGATTCGATGCCCAGACCGCCACAGAAGGCTTTCAGCTGTGTATCCAGCCGATATTCGTCAGGGGCTTGGTATTCAAAAGCAGTCGCATTTTTCTCACGGATCAGTAACTGTAGGTTTTTACATAAATCTTGCTGATTGTTTGGTGCATCCAACGTAAGATAAATAACGTGATGACCCTGAGACTCCAAGGCTTTGGCAAATTGCCGCATGGCAGCAAAAAAAGCCACAACTTTCTGAACATGGTGCTGTACATAGTCGGTTTCCTGTCGCATTTCAAACATGACATAACAAACCGATTCGTCGATGGTTTCATACCAACTGTGTTGCAAGTTTAATTGATCGCCAAGGATAAGTCGTAAGGTCATGGGAAAAGAGATTGTTGCAACCAGCGTTTTTGAAATTTCCCATCGGCGTCATAACGTTCGGCTTGCCACGCCACGTCAAACTTTCGGTCGCGAGGGTCATTGCCGACACCGGCTACATACATCCAATTACCATAGTTGCTATGGACATCATAATCTACCAAAAGCGATTCAAAATAAGCGGCACCCATACGCCAATCCATCCAAAGGGTTTTAGCAAAATAACTAGCGACATTTTGCCGCCCTCGATTGCTCATCCATCCTGTATTTTTAAGTTCAATCATATTGGCATTGACAAAAGGCTCGGGAGTAGATCCGTTGGCCCAATCCACAAAAAGGGTAGCGTCTGTTTTCCACGGATAGGATTTTTTTAGAATACCCCCTAGTTGAAAGAGTGTATTCCCGTGTTTTAGCGAAACGTATTTAAAATAATCACGCCAAATGAGTTCAAAAATCAACCAATAGGTGGAACTGTTTTTCTGAATTTCTTTCTCATAGTCCTTCACGGCCCAATAAATAGTTCGGGGGGAAAGTGAGCCGTTGGCCAACCAAGGTGAAAATTTGGAACTGTAGTCCAAGCCTAGTAGTCCGTTGCGAGTATTTTTGTAGTAGGAAAGTTTCTTGGTGTCCCAAAAATAATGCTGCAAGCGATCGGCGGCGGCTTTGCTTCCTCCCTGAAAAGGAAATGCTGAACGGCTGTCAGGAGATACTTCTTCCAGCCCTAAATCCACTAAGGAAGGGAGGGGTTTGGGAAGTGGCCAATCTGAAGATCTTTCACATATTTCAGGCGTGTCAGCCAATGTCTGGACTTGCCCATATTTCTCGCATTTCTTTCGAAAGACAGTAAATACTTCTGGAAGATTCGCTATAGTGACTGGCACGTCATCGGGGTGGAATAAAAATTGTTCTTTGCGTTGATGGATGCTTACCGAAGCAGGAAGTCTTTGTAATATCGCATTGCTTACACGAACCTCTTCCTGGGTCCACTCTTCCTGAAAAAAAAGAGCAGCAATATCAAAATCTTCAACCAATTGGGGAATGCTTTCTTCGGCTGCTTTTTGATGCACGTAAAGGGGGATATTGAGTTCCCATAGCTGTGTTCGTAAATCATCAAGGGTTTCCAAAAGGAACTGGGCTCGAAACTTTTCCGTTTTTTTAAA
>CALITN010000170.1 GCA_938041595.1 uncultured Flavobacteriaceae bacterium
GAATGGGACTGACCAATCTGACCAAATTAAATGAAATACCCGCAGTGTTTCTAAGTCTTTCCCAGCAGGAACTCAATGCTTGTAATTACCAAAAAGGTGATACCGAAGGCTTTGTAAATTACGGCTTACGCTTAAAGGGGATTCAACTGGCAGTGATAATGATTGAAAACCAACGCGAGGGCAAAATCAAAATGTCCTTCCGCTCCAAAGGCGAATTTCCAGCTCATAGTTTCGCAGAAACTTTTTTTAAGGGTGGTGGACACAAAAATGCTGCCGGAGGGGTTTCTTTTAGCTCCTTGGAAGAAACTAAAGAGCAGCTCGTCAAAGCCATTCAAGAATGGAAAAACCACTTCGAATGAAAGGCTTAAGACCCATACTGATAATTATGTTGAGTTTAGTGGTCGTTCAGTGTCAAGAACCGCCCGCCCGACGAGCGGTCAATAAAAAGCAACAGTTTTTCTTAAACCAGTCCGCGCAGCGAAATAAATCTCGCATTGCTGTTGAACAACGACTTTTTGAACAAATTCGAAAGGCAGAGCCCGAACGTAACTACACCAATTCCAACAAAGGCTTTTGGTTTGCGATACTAGAAAATCAAAATGCAAGCAGCCCACTGCCTCAAAAAGGAGAAGAAGTAGTTCTCTCCTACCGCATTGAAGATCTAAGCAAAAACGTCCTGTATGACGAAAAGGAATTGGGTGAAGTCCGATTTCTGGTCGATCAAGAAGATTTTCTCCCTGCCTTGCGAGAAGCCGCCAAAGTTTTGCGTGTGGGACAAAAAGCTGTTTTTCTCTTTCCCTCTTATCTCTGTTATGGCTACCAAGGTGATTTCGACAAAATCGGAAGCAATCAACCCCTTCGTTTTACCATAAAATTAGTATCATTATCAAAATTTAAAACATGAATCGAGCACCCCTAATTTATTTCACCGCCTGTGTTGCGGGACTAATCATCAGCTGCCAAACTCCTTATTCCAATCTACAAGACGGAATGTATGCTGAAATGGAAACTTCCCGTGGAACCATCCTCCTGCAATTGGAAATGGAAAAAACACCCATGACAGTGGCCAACTTTGTGGCGCTAGCTGAAGGCGAACATCCTGAGGTAAGTGCCCAGTACAAAAACAAACCCTACTATGACGGATTAACTTTTCATCGTGTCGTCCCCGACTTTGTGATTCAAGGGGGTGACCCCTCCGCCACAGGATCAGGCGGCCCTGGATATCAATTCCCCGACGAAATCACCGACCTCTCTCATTCCGGTCCAGGCATCTTATCCATGGCGAATTCAGGCCCAGGAACCAACGGGAGTCAGTTTTTTATCACCCATAAAGAAACGCCTTGGTTGAACGGAAAACACACCGTTTTCGGAAAAGTATTAGAAGGACAATCCGTTGTGGATAGCATTGTTCAAAACGACACCATTGTAAAACTTAACATTATCCGAAAAGGGAAAATGGCCAAAAAGTTTGATGCCGCGACTGTCTATGCGGAAGTATTGCAAGATGTTCAAGAAGATATTGAAATAGCCGCTGAAAAACGGGCAGAAATCAACAAACAAACCGTTGAAAAATTTGATGCTCTAAAAGCCAAAGCCAAGAAAACTGCTTCTGGATTACAGTATGTAATTACCGAAAAAGGAAAAGGCCCTAAGGTAACCACCACCAATAAAGCACGTACCCACTATGCCGTTTATTTTGCCGATGGACGTTTATTAGAAACCAGCGATGCTGCTATTGCCGAAGCCTTAGATCTTTTGGATAAAGCACGAGAAGCGGCTGGAGGCTATCAACCCATTCCAGCTAATGTTTCCAAAGAAGCACAAATGATTACCGGATTCAAAGAAGGATTACGATTGCTTCGCCAAGGAGATAAAGCGACACTCTTTTTACCCTCCAGCATTGCCTATGGCAAGCGGGGTACTCGAGGCATTCCACCGAATGCAGATCTTGTTTTTGAGATAGAAATTGTCGAGGTCGTTCAAGACTAATTTCTTATGAAACGCATCACCACTGCGGTACTGGTCTTTTCCTGGCTTCCGCAGTGGTTTTTTATTGTTTGGTGTCGCAACCATCCTCTTTGGATTGACCATTACTATGGAAACACGCTATACCCCTGGCTGCAATCAGCAAGAACCTATTTCCTTGAACGGCTCACTTTTTCTTTTGGTGACTTGATCTATGCAGCTTTGCTATTGGGTCTCGTAGCTCTAGTAATTCACCACCGTAAAGAGCTATTCCAAAATCTTTGGGAACGTTTATTTCAGCTAATTGCCCTGCTGGCAGTAATTCATTTGTTTTTTCAGTTGAGTTGGGGGCTTAATTACTACCGAACGCCGCTGGCTGTTCAGCAGAATATTCCTTCAACATACGAAGCATGGGAATTGGAAACCACCCTTGATATTTTAATTCAAAAAACCGAGATGCTTCACGATCAATTGAGTACATCCGATAGTATACAGGTGGTTTTTCCGTTGCGAAAACAAGACTATTTAAGACTTTTGGGAAATACTCCTGCCAAAAAATCGCTTTGGAGCTGGCCGTTGACCTATATGGGGTATGCAGGCTATTTAAACCCCTTTACTGGGGAAGCACAAGTCAACAGCCTACTGCCGATGCTCTCTTTTATCCACACTGCCGCCCATGAGAAAGGACATCAAGAAGGGATCGCAGCCGAAAATGAAGCTAATTTTTATGCTTTTCTAACCACCTACCAGCACAATAACAAACACATACGCTATGCGGCATACTGCTTTGCTTTACGTTACTGTTGGAGTGCCCTATACCGTCTCAATCCTGGCTGTTCCGATGAAAAAACCCAAAGGGTCCGTCCAGGCATTCGAAAAGAATACCAAGCTCAGCAAGCTTTTTGGAACGCCCATGGAAATCCCTTACAGCCAATTTTGGCTAAAGTCTATGACCGCTTTTTAAAAGCCAATGGACAAGCGGCCGGGCGAAATTCCTACAGCCAAGTAGTTGCTCTGTTAGTGGCTTATCAGTCAGAACTATAGGCTTTATTTTTGAATTTGTTTTTTTACCCTTACTTTTCTAAAAAATTTTGTTCATGAGAAATCTACTCTTTGGGTTTTTTCTTCTGTTAGGAATGGAGCTTATGGCTCAATCCTACTATCCCACCAATTTGGGAACTAAGACAGAGAACAGCCATTATCAAGCCTTTACAGGGGTAATCCTCCACCCTCAGCCAGGGAAAACAGTTGAAAATGCAACTTTACTCATCCAAAAAGGAATCGTTGTGGCCGCTGGCACACAAATCAAAATTCCTAAGAATACGGTCATCAGAAAACTGACTGGACAACACGTCTATCCTTCCTTCATAGATCTCTACAGCAGTTTTGGCATAGCCAAGGCACAAAGTAAAACCGGTCAGGGACGCAGCACCCAATACAAAGCCTCACAGGAAGGCGGCTATTGGAACGACCACATCCTTGGTAATTACCAAGCGGTCACGGACTATAGTTATGACAAAGAAGCCGCTGAAACCTATCGTGAAGCCGGGTTTGGAATTGTCAATACCCATCGGGAGGATGGAATTCATCGAGGTACCGGATTGCTCGTGGCTCTTACAGACGATCGCACCGAAAATGATCGGATTTTAGATGCTACTTCCTCTGCATTTTTCTCATTTTCCAAAAGCAAACAATCCAATCAATCCTACCCGAGCTCTGTCATGGGATCCATGGCTTTGCTTCGTCAGCTTTATCACGATGCCGATTGGTATGCCGGTGGAAACAGCCCGACCAAAGACCTGGACCTAGAAGCCGTTTTAGATCAAAAATCACTTCCTAAAATCTTTGAAGCCACCGATAAACTCAATGTCCTTAGGGGTGCAAAAGTAAGTCGAGACATGGGACTTGATTGGATTCTTAAGGGAAGTGGTCAAGAGTATGAGCAGCTGCAAGAGTTAAAAAAATATGGCAATGCACTGGTTTTGCCCTTGAATTTTCCAAAGCCCTATGATGTCAATGATCCTGAATTGCTAGACAAAATCACACTCAGTCAAATGCGCGACTGGAATCTCGCCCCCACAAACCCCGCCAAAGTAGCCGCAACTAATATTTCTTTCGCTTTTACCATGGATGGCCTAGATGATTCGAGTAGCTTTTTAGAAAATCTACGTCGCTCGGTAGCCAACGGTTTATCAAAAGCAAAAGCTATTGCTGCCTTGACCACTGTACCCGCCAAATTGATCCGCCAAAGCAATCGACTCGGGGTTCTCAAACCCAAAGCTTGGGCCAATTTTATAATTACCTCCGGTCCCTTGTTTGATTTGGATACCAAAATTCTCGACCATTATGTCAAAGGGAATCGACACAAAATAAACGACATCAAACAACAAGATATTGATGGAAAATACAGCCTCCAACTGGGGTCTCACAGCCTACAGCTCAAACTTGAAAACAGTTCTCAAGAAGACGAAATCGAACTTACCGTTACGGAAGGAGATGTGGAATGGGAAAGCAGTCTGAAATATGAGAATGGTAAAATAAACCTTAGCTTGAGTAGTCCGGATGGGCTTTCAGCAATTCTTGAAGCCAACATTGAACAGTCGAGTCGTATTGCTGGGACTGGGATTGATCTCCAAGGAAATCCTATTCAATGGGAAGCCAACCAAAAAACCAAGGATAACAAAGAGCGTTTTCTTGTTTTTGAACCTGTGGCCACCACTTTCCCCAACAATGGGTTTGGTTTTAAAACACCACCACAACAGCAGCGTTTGCTTTTTAAAAATGCAACGGTCTGGACTAATGAAGTCGAAGGGATCTTGACCAATGCCGATGTCCTCATAGGAAATGGGAAAGTTTTAGACGTTGGTAAAAATCTCAGTGATGCCTCCGCCACAGTCATTGACGCGACGGGTAAACATTTAACCAGTGGCATCATCGATGAACACTCCCATATTGCCGCCTCTAGTATCAATGAAGGAGGACACAATTCTTCGGCAGAAGTTACCATAGAAGATGTGGTAGATCCCGATGACATTGACATTTATCGTAACCTTGCGGGAGGAGTTACTACCATTCAGATACTACATGGCTCAGCCAATCCCATCGGAGGTCGATCTGCCATCATCAAATTAAAATGGGGAGCTTCTGTAGAAAAAATGCTTTTCCCCAATGCCGATCCCTTCATTAAGTTTGCATTGGGAGAAAACGTAAAACAATCCAACTGGGGAAGCTACAATCGTTTTCCTCAAACCCGTATGGGAGTCGAACAAGTTTTTGTGGATTATTTTCAACGCGCCAAAGAATACGGTAAAGCTTGGACGCAGTACAACCAACTGACTGGAAGACAAAAACGCAGTGCTAAAAAGCCTCGCTACGATATTGAAATGGAAACCCTCTGGGAAATTCTTGAGGGCAAACGCTTTATTTCGTGTCATTCCTATGTGCAAAGTGAAATCAACATGCTGATGAAAGTAGCCGAACGCTTTGGCGTTCGTGTCAATACCTTCACCCATATCTTGGAGGGCTATAAAGTAGCTGATATAATGGCCACTCATGGGGCGGCTGGCTCTACTTTTTCCGACTGGTGGGCCTACAAATATGAGGTGAAAGATGCCATTGCCTACAACGGAGCAATCATGCACCGCGCTGGAGTCAATGTTGCGTTTAACTCCGATGACGCAGAAATGTCGCGTAGATTGAATCAAGAAGCGGCTAAAGCTGTCAAATACGGTGGTATTTCCGAAGAAGATGCATGGAAATTTGTTACTTTAAATCCAGCAAAAATGCTGCATCTAGACGATCGCATTGGCAGTATCAAAATAGGTAAACATGCTGATCTAGCCCTTTGGTCAGGACACCCAATGTCTGTATATAGCAAAGCTGAAAAAACCCTGATCGATGGAGTCATTTACTATGACGCCGAACGAGCAAATGCCCAATTGGATGTAATTGCCGAAGAGAAAAAGATATTGATTGCACAAATGGCCCAAGCTGCCAACAATGGCATGACCACCCAAGCCCCCATCAATTCAGAAAAAAGAGAATTCCACTGTGAAACGCTCGATTAAACATATTGCTATGAAAAATATATTACTATTAAGCCTGTGTTTGCCATTGCTCGTTTGGGCACAACAAACCCCTGCCGATCCCCAGTCAGAATCAATCCTTATTTCAGGAATAACTGCGCACATCGGTAACGGAACAATCATTGAAAATGCAGCCATTGGTTTTGACAAGGGCATTCTTACCTATGTTGGTGCTGCAGAATCCGCTCCGGCCAGTTACTCAAAAACAATTGCTGGAAATGAGCAACACGCCTATCCAGGTTTTATCGGCATGAACACCACACTTGGACTGGTAGAGATTGATGCCGTTCGGGCCACTGATGATGAGGATGAATTGGGTGAAATGCTGCCGCATGTCCGTGCCGCTATCGCTTACAATGCTGAATCACAAGTTGTTGAAAGTGTTCGCCCCAATGGAGTACTTCTGGCTCAAGTAGCTCCACGAGGAGGTCGTATTTCTGGGAGTTCATCCGTAATGCAATTAGATGCTTGGAACTGGGAAGACGCTTTGGTCAAAGCTGATGAAGGAATTCACCTGCATTGGCCTAGTCCTTTTAAAAGAGGACGCTGGTGGCTGGGCGAAGATCCTAGCCTGAAACGGGATGAAGACTATGATTCGGATGTCGAAGAACTGGCCGAATATTTTGCCAATGCCAAAGCCTATCGTAACTCACACCGCCCGAAGCATCTACCCTATCATGCCTTAAAGGGTGTTTTTGACGGAAGTCAGCGCGTCTATGTTCATGCAGACTACAGCGAGGAAATCAAAGAAAGTATTGAGCAACTTATCAAGTGGGGCGTTCAAAAAATAGCCATTGTCGGCGGTCACGAAGCACCAAAGCAATTAGTCCTTCTTAAAAAACATCAAATTCCTGTGATCATTCCACGACCACACCGCCTTCCTGCAGATGAAGACGAAGCTCTAAAGAGCACTTTTGAATTAGGAGCCACCTTGGTGGAAGCTGGTCTCACGGTCGCCATTGAAATGAGTGGACGGATGGAACGGATGAATACACGCAATCTTCCTTTTTATGCCGGAAGCTTTGCTGCTTATGGGGTTCCCTATGAAAAAGCGGTGGCATTACTTACTGCCAATCCAGCTAAAATATTGGGTATCGACCAAGAAGTAGGTACTCTAGAAGTAGGTAAAAAAGCTACCTTATTTCTATCCAAAGGCGATGCCCTTGACATGCGTACCAATATTCTGAGCCATGCCTTTATCGATGGTCGAGAGCTGAGCTTGGAAAGCCATCAAACCAAACTTTATAAACGCTACAGTAAAAAAGTAAATTAAACACCAAACAAATCATTTGTATACATAAAAAGGAGCTTGTCAAAACAAACTCCTTTTTTTAGACCTTTTTAGCAATGCAAGAGCCCATCACAATCCAAAGCAGTCAAAACGTACACTATAAAAGTTTGATTCGCCTCTTTCAAAAATCCAGAGAACGGAAAAAGACCAATAGTTTTGTAGTGGAAGGAAGTCGTGAAATTCAACGTGCGATCGCGCAAGGTTTTGAAGCCGAGCAATTATGGATTCGAAAAGGTGCCTCTGTTTCACAAACTTTTGAAGGAGTCTGCTTTGAGCTTAAAAAAGAACTTTTTGACAAAATAGCCCAACGTGGGGGAAACGAGACAGAGATTGCCGTATTCAAAGCACGTCATTGGCCTCTCGATCAACTCGTATTACCAGCAAAAGCCAAACTATTGGTAGCGGAGGCACCAGAAAAACCTGGAAATATTGGCGCTGTTTTGCGCACCGCCGCGGGCGCGGGCATGGATGCTGTTTTTATTGCCAATCCCAAAACCGATTTATACAATCCACAAAGCATTCGCAACAGTTTGGGTGGAATCTTTTCGCTTCCCATAATCATGGATTCTTCCGAAAATATCATTGCTTATTTAAAAGAGCATTCTTTTTTTATTGCGGCGGCAGCCTTGTCAGAAAAAAGCATTCCCTACACCGAATGCACTTACCCTCCACCAATGGCTATAGCGGTTGGCAACGAAGCCGACGGTTTGCAAGCTGAATGGCTGAAAGCAGCCGATGTCTGTGTCCAAATCCCGATGCAATCTCCCATTGACTCACTCAATGTTTCGGTAGCGGCGGGAATTTTGATCTATCAAGCCCATAAATAAAGGTGGTTTGGCATGATATTAGTACCTTAGTGTTTGATGATTGCTATAGACACCGAAAAGGAGAACAAAGAGATTGCACAGCAATATAAAGAACTGCTTCGAATCAGCTATCAAACGCTTAGTACTGCAGATAAAAAACTCATTCGAACAGCTTTTGACACCGCTGTTGATGCTCATAAGAACCAACGAAGAAAGACCGGCGAAGCCTACATTTTTCATCCGATAGCTGTAGCCAAAATTGTTGCGGAACAAATTGGTTTGGACGCTACTTCCATTGCCGCCGCACTGCTCCATGATGTGGTTGAAGATACTGACTACACCCTTGAAGATTTGGAACGTTTGGTGGGAAGCACCGTGGCACGGATTGTGCACGGATTGACAAAAATTTCCCACTTAAAGAAAGATAAAGACGTCTCCCTACAGGCAGAGAATTTTCGAAAAATGCTCCTCACCCTCCACGACGATGTACGGGTGATTATCATCAAGATTGCAGATCGGCTTCACAATATGACTACCTTGGACGGATTGGCTGAATACAAGCAGGTAAAAATAGCCTCCGAGACGCTCTATATTTATGCGCCACTTGCGCACCGCATCGGGCTTTATAATGTTAAAACAACCTTGGAAGACCTCGGTTTTAAATACACCGAGCCCGAGCAGTATGAACGTATCAAAAGCAATATTGAAGAAGACAAAGCTTTCCAAGACGCCTATATTGAATCCTTTACCACCTTGGTGCACGATGCTTTAGATAAAGAACTGTCCAAATACGAAATCAAAGGCCGAAGTAAATCGATCTTTTCGATTCATAAAAAAATGCTCAAACAAAACGTGCCCTTTGAGCAGATCTTTGACAAATTTGCTATTCGTATCATTTACGATGCCACTCCAGCGGAAGAAAAATTTATCGCTTGGAAAATTTACTCCATCCTCACCGATCACTTCGTTCCAAACCCGACCCGCTTGCGCGATTGGATCACCGCACCCAAGTCAACTGGCTACGAGGCCTTGCATATTACCGTAATGGGGCCAGAACAAAAATGGGTAGAAGTCCAGATCCGTTCGGAACGGATGCACGAAATCGCCGAAAGGGGCTATGCAGCACATTATAAGTACAAGCAAGGAGAGCAAAAAGAAATCGGTATTGAAACCTGGCTTGACCGCCTTCAAGAAGTCTTAGAAAGCAATAATACCGATGCTGTAGATTTTGTGCAAGACTTTAAACTGAATTTGTATTCCAAAGAGATTTTTGTCTTTACCCCTGCGGGAGAATTAAAATCACTCCCCAAAGGAGCTACAGCTTTGGATTTTGCTTTTCATGTACATACCGAAGTTGGCATCAAAACACGCGGAGCAAGAGTCAACAACAAACTAGTTCCTCTCAGTTACCAATTAAAAAGTGGGGATCATGTGGATATCATCACCTCAGAAAGTGTGAAGCCCACCGCTAACTGGATTGATTTTGTCATCACCTCTCGAGCACGATCTAAAATCAAATCTTCCTTGAATGAGGAGAAAAAAAGAATCGCTGCTGAGGGCAAAGAATCCCTGCGTCGCAAACTCAAGCATTTGAAAGTTACCATGGATGACAAATGTCTTCGCTATATGGTTCGGTATTTCAAAGTCAATGCCACCCAGGATTTGTTTTATAAAGTCGGAGTAGGAACGCTAACCAACAAGGACATCAAAACCTTTGCTGGAGATTATACCAATACCATTCTTACCTTTTTCAAAAAGCGGATTCGAAATTTTCAAAAACGAACTGGACAGGTTAAAGATGCCAAATACCTACCCAACTATGATAAGTTGGTTTTTGGAAAAGAAAAAGAAACCCTCGCCTATTCTCTGGCAGCATGCTGCAATCCCATTCCAGGAGATCCTGTGTTTGGTTTTGTATCCGTTGGAGATGGTATCAAAGTACATCAAAAAGAATGCCCTAATGCTATTGCTCTTAATGCCAACTACGCCTATCGGATTATCGATGCTCGCTGGGTAGATTCCTCGGCCCAAGACTATTCAGCCAAGCTTATTTTGACCGGAATTGACAATTTGGGACTTGTTAATGAAGTAACCCAACTTATTTCAAATACTATGCACGTGAATATCAGCAAAATCTCATTTGAAGCTGAGGGTGGGGTTTTTGAAGGGCGGATTAGTGTGCGTGTCAAAAACAAAAGTATCCTTGAAAAGCTGGTAATCCACCTCAAGAAGCTGCATGGAATCGAAAAAGTGGTACGCGATTAAAGGGAGATAACTTATATTTGCTCGTATGGCAACAGAGACCAAAGATCCACAAGAAATTGTAAAAGAGGTTTTTATCAACTACCTCAACAAACACGGGCATCGCAAAACACCAGAGCGTTTTGCCATTCTATTTGAGATTTACGATAGCCAAGAGCATTTCGATATCGAATCGCTCTATTTGAATATGAAGAATAAAAACTATCGTGTCAGTCGGGCTACGCTTTACAACACGATAGAATTATTACTCGAGTGCGGATTGGTTCGCAAACACCAGTTTGGAGGTTCCAATCAGTCGCACTACGAAAAATCTTATTTTGATCGCCAACATGATCATATCATATTTA
>CALITN010000171.1 GCA_938041595.1 uncultured Flavobacteriaceae bacterium
AGAAAAAGCCAGGACTTCGCTTGGCGAAAACACGAACTGCAAGTGCATAAACCCCAATCATTAAAGCCAGGCCTAAAAGAAGGGTGATGGCGTAGAGAGCCAAGGCTTGGAATAATTCCAAGCTAGGAGCTTCCACTACTAAAGCTGCAAGCAATGCAAACACTCCATAAGGAGCAATCAACATGATCAGATCGATCATTTTGAGGATTACCTCATTAAAAGCATCAAAAAAACCCTTAACACTCCGAGCTTTTTCTTCCGGAATCAAAATCATTCCCACCCCAAAAAAGAGTGCGAAAAAGATGATCTGCAACATATTACGGTTGCTGGTAGCTGCTTGAAAGATATTGTCTGGAACTATGTCCACCAAGGCTTGTAAAGGACCTGCTTCACGTTGTTTCGCGGCCACTTCACGCTTTGCGTTCGCATCGGAAGAGTACGCTTCTACGAGTTCTTGACGCGTTTCGACACTAATTGATTCTCCCGGTTTAATTGTATTCACTAAAACCAACCCAATACTAACCGCAACTAAGGTGGTCACCAAATAGGTTCCTATTGTTCGACCTCCCATAGCAGAAAGCTTGGAGATGTCTTTCAAATCCGACACCCCTTTGATTAAGGAAGCAAGAATCAGAGGGATTGCTATCAGCTTGAGTAGATTGATGAAGATGGTGCCAAATGGTTTGACAAAGTCACGAACAATTAAATCCCCTGAATCTACAAATGACATGGCAAGACCAAAAAGAACACCCAAAAGCATTCCAATTAAGATTTTCCAGTGGAGGGCTAGTTTTTTCATGCGCATTAAATTCAATTAGGTTGCATGAAAAGTACGGATAAAATTTTTAAAGTTTTGTGCTTCGATTGAGAAGGTAAAAATCGGCTAAAACTAGTGCTGCCATTGCTTCCACAATCGGAACGGCTCTTGGAACAACACAGGGATCATGCCGTCCTTTGCCTTGCATTTCTACCATTTCGCCTTTCTTGTTCAAGGTTGTTTGGGTTTGCATGATGGTCGCAACAGGCTTAAAAGCAACTTTGAAATAGATATCCATTCCGTTGGAAATCCCACCTTGTACGCCTCCAGAATGATTGGTTTGAGTGGATCCATCCGCATTGAATTGATCATTGTGTTCACTTCCTTTGCGCTGGGCTCCAGCAAAACCGCTGCCGTATTGAAAACCTTTAACAGCATTGATCGAAAGCATGGCTTTCCCCATTTCCGCATGAAGTTTGTCGAATACCGGTTCCCCAAGCCCAATAGGCACATTTTTAATCACACAGCTAACCACGCCACCCACAGTATCACCTTCTTTTCGGATTTGACGAATGTAGGCTTCCATTTCTGCTGCTTTTTCAGGATTGGGACAACGTACAGGGTTGCTTTCTATGAAATCAAAATTCAGCTTTTGATCGTTTTCATCAAGTGCAATTGGACCCACGGCAGAAACATACGCATTAATAGAAACGGATGACAATAGTTGCTTCGCAATAGCACCCGCAACCACCCTACTGGCTGTTTCACGTGCCGAACTGCGTCCGCCCCCGCGATAGTCCCGAATGCCGTATTTCTCATCATATACCTTATCGGCATGTGAAGGCCGATAACTGTCTTTGATATGAGAGTAGTCCTTAGACTTTTGGTTTGTATTGTGGATGGCAAATCCAATAGGGGCGCCAGTAGTTTTTCCTTCAAAAATACCAGAATAAAAAATCACTTCATCCGGCTCCTTACGTTGCGTCACAAGAGCTGATTGCCCTGGCTTACGCCGATTGAGATCGGTTTGTATTGCGTCAATATCCAGTTCGATGCCAGAGGGGCATCCATCAATCACACCGCCGATGGCAGCGCCATGAGATTCTCCAAAAGTCGTAAGGCGAAACAGTTGCCCAAATGAATTTCCTGCCATAATAGAAGGGCAAATATACTGCAAACTACCGTCAAATAGTAACATTTTTTATAAGCATTCTTGAGGAAAAATCACCATGGAAAGCCACCTTAAATTCCGTATTTTTGAAAAAATTTAATTATGAAAAAGCTCCTTGGGATAGTTTTTTTAGTCTCTTTGAGTTGCTCTGAATCTCACGAACTAGTGATTAAAGGCACGATTGACTCAGACGAACCGCTGAAGATTATTCGCTATGTTCCGGACAGCAACAATCAGCCTCGACCCTATGATACGGTTGCTTCCCTAGCGGGAAAATTTCTGTTTAAAGTAGCTGCTGAAAAGCCAAATATTAATTTCATTACGGTGGAAGGCAAAAGCGGTAGCTTTCCCTTCATCGCGGAAAAAGGCAGCTTGACAATGACCATCAAAACTGAGAATCTTGCCAATTCAACAACCACAGGCTCCCTGTCTAATGATGATTATATGGCATTTAAAGATCAAAGCGAAGTCTATGGGGCAAAACTTCAACAACTCACTGCAGAAATCAATGAGGCACGGCAATACAATGACAATCTATGGGTCGAAGAATTACAGCGACAGACCAATGAAGTCCGACAGCAGATAAGTTCTTACGAGCAAGGTTTGATTACGGATAAGACAGATTCTTATTTATCCGTTCTATTACTGGAACGGATGCTAAATAGCAAAACCCTCACCCCTGCTCAGGTCAAACCTATTTTCGCTCGTTATTCCGATCGCATGAAGCAATCCGTGATAGGGCAAGGAATTCAAAGTCAGCTCAACGCCCCCATTTCCCCGACTGATATTGGAAGTAAGGCGCCTAATTTTACGGCACCCAATCCCGAAGGCACGCCTTTGGAACTGCAAAAACAATTGGGAAAAATCACAATTCTTGATTTTTGGGCTTCTTGGTGCCGTCCCTGTCGAATTGAAAACCCAAACCTTGTGCGTACATACAACAAGCTTAAAGATAAAGGCTTGCACGTAGTCAGTGTCTCTTTGGATCGAGACAAAAGGCGTTGGCTACAAGCTATTAAAGACGATGGCTTAGACTGGGATCATGTGTCCAATTTACAATACTGGAGAGACCCCGTGGCACAACTATATAAAGTATCTTCCATTCCAGCCACTTTTATTTTGGATGAAAATGGCGTTATTATCGCCAAAAACCTACGGGGAGCCCAACTAGAAGCAACCCTTACAAAACTAATGCAATAGGGTTAAAAGGGAAGCTGCTGCAACCATTCCTCAAGCAATCGAGGGGAAAAGACCAGGCTCAATAAAATCCCTCCAATAGCCCCTCCTAGATGCGCAGAATGTCCTATTTGGTCACGCTGACTTTTCATCCCATAAAGGGTATATCCAAGATACAGCAGCACAAACAAGTAACCCGGAATGGGAATCGGAATAAATAAGAAGCCTACTTTCATCTCAGGAAAGGCCAGCAATGCTGAAAAAAGGACACCAATAACTCCCCCACTTGCACCCACAGCACTATAATAGGGTTTATTTCGGTTAAAATACATCCCTGCAATACTGCCACTCAATACACTTCCGAAATACAACAGCCAAAAAGTAAAACCTCCAAAATAACCTACAACGTAATCTCCAAAAAATACCAGCGTCATCATATTAAAAAGCAAGTGGGTGGTGTCCGCATGCAAAAAGCTGGAAGAGATCAATCGATAATATTGACCTTGATTGACAGCGGCTATTTGAAACAGATATTTGTTGAAAAAGGAGGCTTCTTGAAAGCCCTTTCGGGAGATCAATACATTGGCAGCAATCAGTAGTAACACATAAAAACTCAAGGCCATGGGATATGTTTCAAATGCGCAATGTAGTATATTTGCCCCAAAGACAACCCTTTTGAACCGAATTGCTTTTATTGTCCTTGCCCCCCTACTTTACGGGCTCTCACTGCTCCCTGTTTGGATATTACACCTTATTTCAAATGCTTTAGCTTTTCTCCTACATCGGGTGATTGGCTACCGTAAAAAGATGATTCAAACCTACTTGGACCGGATCTTTCCCGAGAGAACACCGGATGAACGTGCTCAAATTCGAGCAAAATTTTATCTAAATCTCAGCGATGTGATTCTTGAGACGATAAAAACCATTACCCTTTCGCCAAAGGCTATTCAAAAGCGATTTAAAGTGGTTAACATTGAAGCATTAACACAATATGAAAAACAGGATCGATCGGTCTTTATCGTTTGTGGACATTACTCCAACTGGGAATGGATGGCGTCTCTAGGGCTTCAGTTTTACAAGCAATACCCCTACCTGATTTACAGTCCGCTGCAAAACCCTTATTTCAATAATTTCATCAAACGCATCCGTAAGAAATACCGGGTTTTATTGCTTCCACGCAAAGAAACCGTGGTGACGATGACACGTCAAGAGCAGAAATCTATCCCTAGAGCATATGGTTTTGCAATGGATCAATCCCCTAGAGTTAAACCAAAGGCCTATTGGCGCTCTTTTTTAGGCATTCGTGTCCCGGTGTTTACTGGGGCAGAACGATTGGCAAAGGAATTTGACATTCCCCTAGTTTATGCTTCTATAAATCGCATAAAGAGAGGATATTATGAGGTTCATTTTGAAGTATTAGAAGAAGATCCCAAAAACACTCCAGAGAACGATATCACCAATCGTTTTTACGATAAATTAGAAGCGCAAATCCACAAAGATCCGGCTCAATATTTATGGTCGCACCGTCGCTTTAAACACGAAGGAAAAGAACTTAGATCAAAGCCCTGATTTGGTTTAAAACTGTTTCTGCCAGTGCATCAGCAGCAGCTTGGCTAGTCGCTTCGGAGTAGATTCGAATAATCGGCTCAGTATTTGACTTTCGTAAATGCACCCATTGATCTTCAAAGTCAATTTTAACTCCATCAATGGTTGATGGGTTTTGATCTATGTAAGCGTCTTTAATTTTTTCTAAAATGCCATCCACATCCATTCCCTCTTCTAGAGTCACTTTGTTTTTGCTCATAAAAAATGAGGGATAACTAGCCCTCAAGTCGGAAACAGACTGCTTACAGTCCGCCAAATGAGACAAAAACAAAGCGATTCCCACCAATGCGTCACGACCATAGTGCAACTCGGGATAAATGATTCCTCCATTGCCTTCACCGCCAATGACCGCCTTTTCTGCTTTCATCGCAGCAACTACGTTGACTTCACCCACCGCGGCAGCCGTGTACTTTCCACCATGTTTTTCAGTGACTTCCCGCAAAGCACGGGTAGAGGACAAATTGGAAACCGTATTGCCTACTGTTTTAGATAAAACATAGTCCGCACAAGCCACAAGGGTATATTCTTCCCCAAACATTTGTCCTTTTTCATCCACAAAAGCCAAACGATCTACATCTGGGTCTACAGCAATACCAAAATCGGCTTTTTCCGTGCTTACTGTTCTACAAAGATCTCCCAAATGCTCTTTTAAGGGTTCGGGATTGTGGGGAAAATGGCCCGAAGGTTCACAATATAGTGGTACCATCTCAACCCCCATTGCCTTTAATAGCGGAGGAATTGAAATTCCTCCTGTGGAATTGACTGCATCAACGACCACTTTGAATCCAGCAGATTGAATCGCCGCTACATTTACCAATGGCAAAGCTAAAATGGCTTGAATATGCTGCTCGATAAAGTCATTGCGAATATGACATTTTCCCAAAGCATCCACTTCAGCGAATTTAAAGACTTCTTTTTCAACCATTGCAAGAAGGGTCGCTCCATCCGATGCAGAGATAAACTCTCCTTTTGCATTGAGCAACTTCAAGGCGTTCCACTCTTTGGGATTGTGACTGGCAGTCAAAATAATCCCTCCTTGTGCTTGTTCAAAGATTACTGCCATTTCAATTGTTGGGGTGGTTGATAAGCCTGCATCGATCACATCCACACCTAGCCCAATCAATGTGTTTTGCACTAACTCTTGAAGCATCCTTCCTGACAAACGTGCATCTCTACCAATAACAACCTTGATTTTTTTATTTTGATTTTGCTCTAGCAACCAAGTGCCATAAGCCGCCGCAAAACGAACGGCATCCAAAGGAGTTAAATTTTCTTCGGGTGACCCACCAATGGTGCCTCGAATTCCAGAGATTGATTTGATTAGTGTCATATACCAAAAGTACACAATCCCCTTATGAGAGCCTTTTGAAGGTAGATTAGTTTTCCACAATAACTGCTTATAATTATCCCAATGATTTTCTTTTCACTCGCAATACTCCAGTATCTTTAGGATGTGAATTATTTAGCTCATATTTATTTATCGGGCTCAGACACCCTCCATGCTTTGGGCAATTTTATAGCCGATGACATCAAAGGCTTGGAATGGGAAAAATATCCCAAGAAAATGCAAGAAGGGATCCTCCTTCACCGCTCCATTGATTCCTACACAGATAGTCATATTCTTTTCAAAAAGCATGTTCGTTTACTCTTCCCCATTTATCGCCATTACAGTAGAGTCATTGTAGACATGTTTTACGATCATTTTCTAGCCCGTCATTGGATGCAGTTTCATCCCTTACCTTTGGATTCTTTCGCTGAAAACTTTTATACTGCACTGGAAAACCATCTGCATTTACTTCCTGAGTTATATGAAAAGCGCCTTCCACACATCCGAGAGGGTAATTGGTTTCTCAAATACGCTTCAATTGAAGGGCTGGGTCGGATTCTTGGGCAAATGGAACAACGAACTCGCTACCCGTCAAAGCTTTCAGATTCCGTCGCTGAATTAAAGCTACATTATTCTCTTCTGGAAAGTGATTTTCTCGCGTTTTTCCCCCTTCTCTGTAGCTATTGTAAAAAGCACCCCAACGCTGGTAATTATAAAGAATTACCGTACTTTGAGTTTTAAAATTCAGTATTATGACCCGAAGCTTATATTCCTGGCTTTTGATAGCCATTGTCGTGAGTTGCCACACTCCCAAACAAACACCACAATCCGCTGTAGTCTCAGCCCGTGCCGAGGCCTCACAAATTGGTATTGACATTCTCAAAAAAGGCGGCAACGCTTTTGATGCGATGATCGCGACCCACCTTGCCTTGAGTGTTTGTTATCCCAATGCAGGGAATATTGGTGGCGGTGGTTTTTTGGTGTACCGCAAAGCAGATGGAACCATTGGAAGTTTAGACTATCGCGAAAAAGCGCCAGCTTCTGCAGATCGGGACATGTATTTGGATACTGCAGGCAACGTGATTCCTGACAAAAGCACCCTGGGAGGTTTAGCCGTGGGAGTTCCAGGCAGTGTAGCAGGTTTGACAGCCATTCATGAAAAGTTAGGGTCGCTTCCTTTTAAAGACCTCGTACAACCGGCTATTGAGCTTGCAGAAAACGGGTATGTAGTTACTGAAAAACAAGCCCGAAGTTTCTCAAGTAAAAGAGAGCAGTTCATTCATATCAATGGAAAAGAAACACGTTATGCCTTTCCCTATCAAGTAGGAGATACGGTTTTCAATCCTGAACTTGCGGGTGCTTTAAAACGCATTCAAGCCCATGGAAGATCCGGTTTTTATCAAGGTGAAACAGCCGACCAAATCGTGGCAAAAGTGAGCGCTACAGGTGGAATTATCACTCATGATGATTTAAAGAATTACCAAGCTGTTTGGCGAGATCCACTGCGCTTTTCCTATAAGGACTTATCCTTAATCTCCATGGCACCCCCCTCTAGTGGTGGTGTTTGCTTAGCGCAAATGATGGGTATGATTGAAGCGTACGATATTAAACAATACGGACATAATTCCCCCGAAGCAATGCAAGTCATGATCGAAGCCGAACGCCGCTCCTATGCTGACCGAAGTGAGTTTTTGGGCGATCCTGACTTTGTTTCCATTCCGGTTGATAGTCTTATGGACAAAGGCTACTTACAAAAGCGTATGTTGGATTTTAGTTGGGATCAAGCCACTTTGTCCTCAGCCATCAAACCTGGTGGAATTGTGTGGAATGAAAGCGATGAAACCACTCACTATTCCATCTTAGACAAAGACGGTAATGCTGTTTCCGTAACTACTACGCTCAACGGGAGTTACGGATCCAAAGTGTATGTTGAAGGTAGCGGTTTTTTCCTCAACAATGAAATGGATGATTTTAGCAGCAAACCGGGCACTCCCAATATGTTTGGCTTGGTAGGAAGTAAAGCCAATGCCATTGCCCCAGGAAAACGAATGCTGAGTTCTATGACACCAACCATTGTGGAAAAGAATGGTAAGTTATGGATGATTGTGGGTACGCCAGGAGGTTCTACCATTATCACCTCCGTATTTCAAACTATTTTAAACGCCTATGAATTTGGAATGGAGATGCAAGCAGCTGTAGAAGCTCCACGTTTCCATCATCAGTGGTTGCCGGATGTTGTTGTGTTAGAACCCAATCAATTTACCCAAGACCAGATCCAGCCCTTACAAGAAAAAAACTATACAATCGAAGAAAAATTAACGCGAATTATTGGCCGAGTAGATGCCATCATGATCGCGGAAGAGGGTGCCATTAGCACAGGTGCAGATCCTCGAGGAGATGATGCCGCTGCTGTCTGGTAGGTGAAAAACAAAAAGGTGTAGCGCAGTTATTCGTGCTGAAAACACTATTTTTACCGGGTTTATGAATGAGGAAAAGGATTTAATTGAAGTACAGGGAGCTCGTGTTCACAATCTGAAAAATATAGACGTAGCCATCCCACGAGAAAAGCTAGTGGTAATCACTGGTTTATCAGGGAGCGGCAAGTCATCACTGGCTTTTGAAACCATCTATGCAGAGGGACAACGGCGCTACATGGAAACATTTTCTGCCTATGTACGCCAGTTTCTAGGAAATCTAGAACGCCCCGATGTTGATAAAATTGATGGTCTTTCCCCTGTCATTGCTATAGAACAAAAAACAACTTCTCGCAGTCCCCGATCTACTGTAGGGACCATCACAGAACTTTATGACTACCTCAGACTTCTGTATGCCCGAATTGGAACCGCCTATAGTTATACCACCCAAAAAAAAATGGTTAGCTATACTGACGCCCAAATCCTTTCCTTGATTCAAAAAGAATTTGAAGGCAAGAAGATTGCGCTTCTAGCCCCTATCGTGAAATCTCGTAAAGGACACTATCGCGAACTTTTTGAAAACTTAATCAAACAAGGTTTTATTCGTGCCCGCGTGGATGGTCAGATAGTCAATTTGAGCCCAGGGATGAAAGTCGACCGTTATAAGACTCACGATATTGAGTTGGTTGTCGATCGAATCAAAATGGAAGCCACGGCCAACATTGAAAAACGGTTGGAAGATTCGGTGGCTACAGCTATGGAATTTGGTGAGGACACCCTATTGATTATTGATCTTGACTCCGACAAGCAGCGTTATTTTAGCCGTAACCTAATGTGCCCAGAGTCAGGACTTTCCTATCCTAAACCCGAGCCCAATACTTTTTCCTTTAACTCTCCCAAAGGGATGTGTCCGGATTGCAAAGGCCTTGGTGTTCAGCAAGTACTCAATCCGGATAAAATCATACCAGACCGTTCCGTTTCTATCAACAATGGTGGTATCGTACCGCTCGGAGAGCGTAAAAGCAATTGGGCCTTCAAGCAAATGGATGTTATTGCAAAATGTTATGAGTTTTCGCTAAACGATCCCATTTCTAAAATCCCAGGGGCTGCCCTGCAAATCCTCCTCAAAGGAGGTAAGGAGAAATTTGCCATTCCCTCAAAGTCCTTAGGGATTACCCGAGATTATAAAATTGATTACGAAGGCATTGAAAACTTTATTCAATACCAATACCGCAATAGTGAATCCACGGGAATAAAGCGTTGGGCACATGCGTTTATGGATGAAAAAAGCTGTTCCACCTGCCAAGGCAATCGGTTGAAAAAAGAAGCGCAATACTTTAAAATCGACGATCTAAATATTGGGGATTTGTCCAGCATGGATCTTGTCGACCTGTTTGAATGGTTTGACACGCTCCCTGCCAAGCTCTCCGAAAATGAAAATAAAATAGCCTCCGAGCTGCTAAAAGAACTCAAGACCCGAATCCGTTTTCTTTTGGATGTAGGGCTCAATTATTTGACGCTCAATCGCTCCTCCCGGTCGCTTTCGGGCGGTGAAGCCCAACGTATTCGTTTGGCTACACAAATCGGCTCTCAATTAGTGGGTGTTCTCTACATACTTGATGAGCCCAGTATTGGTCTTCACCAAAGAGACAATCAACGTTTAATCAAGTCCTTGGAATCGCTTCGAGACTTAGGGAATTCTGTGATTGTTGTGGAACACGATAAAGATATGATTTTGCGCTCCGATCATGTTATTGATATGGGGCCTCATGCTGGAAAAAACGGCGGGGAAATTATTTCCGAGGGGCCGCCCCAAGAACTCAGTAATCTGGATACGCTCACGGCAGCATATCTAACTCACCAAAAGGAAATACCGATTCCTAAAAAGCGTCGCAAAGGCAACGGCAAGAAAATAACCCTGAAAGGTTGCCGAGGAAATAACCTAAAGGCAATAACAGTAGATTTTCCTCTTGGAAAAATGATCGGTATCACGGGTGTTTCGGGTAGTGGTAAATCCACGTTGGTTAATGAAACACTCTATCCAATCTTAAATGCCCATTACTTCAACGGTGTCAAAGAGCCTTTGGATTATGACTCCATTTCGGGATTACAGCATTTGGATAAAGTAGTGGATATCAATCAAAGTCCAATTGGACGGACTCCCCGAAGTAACCCTGCTACCTACACCGGTGTGTTCAGTGAAATTAGAACCTTATTCACCAAAACCCCTGAAGCACAAATTCGAGGTTACAAGCCCGGTCGTTTCAGCTTTAATGTCAAAGGGGGGCGCTGTGAGACCTGCCAAGGCGGTGGCATGCGTGTTATTGAAATGAACTTTCTTCCCGATGTGTATATCGAATGTGAAGATTGTCAGGGGAAACGTTTCAATCGAGAAACACTAGAGATTCGCTATCGCGGAAAGTCCATTGCCGATGTATTGGAAATGACAATAAACGAGGCCGTTGCTTTTTTCGAACCCATTCCCAAGATATATAAAAAACTCAAAACCATACAAGAGGTAGGACTGGGATATATTGCCCTTGGCCAGTCCTCTACTACCCTATCCGGAGGAGAGGCACAGCGCATCAAATTAGCCTCAGAGCTTTCCAAGCGCGATACGGGTAACACCATTTATATATTGGATGAACCCACCACAGGACTTCATTTTGAAGACATCCGAGTACTTATGGAAATGCTCAACCGTTTGGTTGACAAAGGCAACACCGTTTTGATTATTGAACACAACCTTGACGTCATCAAACAAGTGGACTATGTTATTGACATCGGCCCTGAAGGTGGAAAAGGCGGCGGAGAGCTCATCGGACAAGGTACTCCAGAAGAATTGATCCAGCTTAAAAATAGTTATACGGCTGAATACCTCGCCAAAGAATTTGAACATCAAACCCTATAAAAATGCCATCCAACCAAAACCCTCAAAAAAACTGGAGTGCTGTTAAAGCAAATGATTCCTGGGCCTTGTTTAAAATCATGAGTGAGTTTGTAGAAGGCTACGAACGTTTAGGTGCTATTGGGCCTTGCGTTTCCATTTTTGGATCGGCGCGAACTCCAGTGGATCATCCTACCTATGCCTTAACTCGCGACATTGCTTATGCCATTTCAAAGCATGGTTATGGGATCCTCTCTGGCGGTGGTCCTGGGGTAATGGAAGCTGCCAACCTGGGAGCACAACAAGCCAACGGAATTT
>CALITN010000172.1 GCA_938041595.1 uncultured Flavobacteriaceae bacterium
AAAACCTTCCGACCTTTGATTGACTCCAAAATTAGCTTTTGCATAGAATTGTTTTTTGCCTAGGCGGTAGGTGTTTTTAATACCTTCATTCTTCCCATTGCTGAAAATACAGATCGCCTCGTTGCCATTTAAATCTCAACATAATAATCGAACCCACTCGAATTGAGTTTGAACTAATCAAGGTGCTTCTGGAGGGAAAGCCCTACCAAAAATCTAAGCATTCACCTCTTGAATCGGCAACGGATTGAATCATTAAAAGTTTTAGAATTCAAAGGCAAAAAAAAGCACAACAGCTTATTGGTAAATAGAATTTACATTAAGAAATGACCTCAGCCCTGTTTTTTAAGCATGACTTTGTAACTTGCGTCTATGAAAGAGAAACACAATTTAGGTGCTTTGCGCAAGTCTTACGAAAAGGGAGGCTTGAGCGATAAAGAGAAGTCGCAAGACCCCCTTGAGCTTTTTAAAATTTGGTTTTCTGAGGCTCAATTAGAACCTTCAATTGAAGAGGCAAACGCTATGTCCATTGTCACTTTAGGAGCCGATGAGTATCCCAAAGCACGGATTGTATTGTTAAAGCATTTTGATGCTGAGGGTTTTGTTTTTTACACCAATTATGCAAGTGCAAAGGGCCAAGCCATTGCCAAGCATCCTCGTGTAGGAATTAGCTTTTTTTGGCCGGCCTTGGAAAGGCAAGTAATCATTTGCGGTGATGCCGAAAAATTGTCTCCTGAAATGTCTGATGCTTATTTTGATTCACGTCCTCTGGGCAGTCGTTTGGGATCCCTAGCATCTCCTCAAAGTAAGGTAATAGAAAACCGTTCTGAGCTAGAAGCTAATCTAAAAGCACTGGAGGCGAAATATGCGGCATATGAACCAAAACGTCCCCACCATTGGGGGGGCTATTTGGTTCGTCCAGTCGAAATTGAATTTTGGCAAGGGAGACCCAATCGCTTGCACGATCGTTTGCGTTTTAGTCAAACTGCCGAACAAAAATGGACGGCCGAACGTCTTGCTCCCTAATGAAAACCTTGGTACTATTGCGCCATGCCAAATCCTCTTGGGAGTACACGGTGTCCGATCGCAACCGCCCGTTAAAGGAAAAGGGAATCCGGCGAATTCAAGCGATGGCAAATGTCAGCAGGGAATTATTTGAGTCGATTCCCCATTTTTATAGCAGCCCAGCGAATAGGGCCTTGCATACTGCTACAATTTTATTGCATGAGTTAGATATTCCTTTGGAACCACTACAAATTAAGGAATCACTTTATACTTTTGACGCGCAGGTAATTTTAGATTTTATTCATTCACTACCCGATGATCAAAATGAAGTTTGTTTGGTAGGGCACAACCCAGCATTATCGATGGTTGCTGCAAAACTTAGCAATAACTTTACGCAACATTTACCGACGGCTGCATGGGTAAAGATTATATTTGTACAACAAAAGTGGTCAGCCATTATTAATGGGACTGCTTCTTGGGGACTTCCCCGACAACTGCTGTTCAAGTAACTATGGAAAACCAATATATCAATCGTGAAATCAGCTGGCTAGATTTCAATGCTCGTGTTTTGCAAGAAGCCGCTGACGCGAATGTTCCTCTGATTGAACGCCTTCGTTTTTTGGGGATATTCTCCAATAATTTGGATGAGTTTTTTCAGGTGCGCTATGCGACTGTAAAACGCATTGCTCAATCACAGAAAACAGGAAAAAAAGTATTAGGCGGTATCAAAGCCGAAGTCCTTCTGGAACAAATCACTAAAAAAGTAATCAAACTCCAAAAGCAAAGTGTTGAAATTCTCCATGCGGTTGAAGCAGCTCTTCAAAAGGAGAACATTTATTTTATTAATGAAACTCAAGTCCCCGAAGAACAGCATACGTTCTTACGAGAATATTTTTTGGAGCATGTAAGTCCTGCCTTGGTGACCGTAATGTTATCCAAAAAGCGCGTACAGGATTTCACTGATAATACTACTTTTCTTACAGTCAAAATGACGCGTAAAGCGACAGCCAATAAAGACTCCAACGTGTATGCCTTGATAGAACTGAATTCAGAATTGGATCGTTTTATTGTTTTACCCAAAAATGGGAAACGCCAAAATATCATGCTGCTGGACGATTTGATTCGTTATCATTTTCATCTGATCTTTAACTTTTTTGATTACCAGACCATTGAGGCGCACATGATTAAAATCACGCGTGATGCGGAATTGGATTTGGAAGAAGATGCTTCCAAAAGTTATATCGAAAAAATTGCTGAAAGTGTCAAGGATCGTATGTTCAGCGATCCAGTTCGCTTGGTATATGATAACACTATCGCCAAAGACACTCTAGATTTTGTGATGCAAAAATTGCGTATTGCCACCTCCGATAGTTTGATCCCTGGCGGACGCTATCATCACCGTCGTGATTATATGAAGTTTCCAAGTTTAGGGCGCCAAGATTTATTATATACTCCTATTGATCCCCTTCCGATTGCAGGACTGAATTTGGAAAAACCCATTTTAGAATCCATTGCTCAAAAGGACTATTTGCTTCATACACCGTATCAGAATTTTTCTTATGTGGTGAAATTTCTTCAAGAAGCGGCATTAGACCCGCAGGTTCAGACCATCAAATTGACAGTGTATCGTCTGGCAAAAATTTCTCACGTGGTCAGTGCCCTTATCAACGCTGCTAAAAATGGA